>NZ_JAOYTK010000008.1:0-139879 GCF_025846885.2 Brucella sp. HL-2
TTTGGATCAATACAAACCCTCGTCCCCATAACTGTGACCAGTTATTTCTTCCTGCTGGAATTCATGAGCTGGTGAAGCACGACAGTTATTTGGATATTTCAAAGGTCGTTTGCCATCCAGCTTTCGAACTGGACAAGGCTAAGGAATTTGCCTGCTTATCTAAAGAATGCTGCGAAGCCATCATTGAATTTATTGATGCTGGGCTGGAGGTAATGGTCCCGAAGCATGCAGCCCTTATTCGTAGCAATCTCATCACCCTGCTCTGAGCCCACCTGCTGGCAGGGTTCTATCCATTGTGTTTTCCTGAGATTGTGAGATGATCTTTTTGCGCTGAGGCCCGCAACCTAAGCTAAGGCGCAGAACCTTGGTGGGCTTTGCGGTCGCCGGGGTTTTCTTTGTTTGGTACCAAGTGTAAAGCTGTCAGGCATAAGCCAACAATCTAACGCGACTGGAGGCTTGCGTAGCCCCGGCTCGTGCTATCCTTCATTCCACATGCCGGGGCTTTTCTTTCGGCATGAAAAAACCGCCTCAAGGGCGGTGGGCAGGTCAGGCTGTGGTTGTTTATTTACGGAGCCAAGAGATCACCCGCTCTTTCCGCTCCAAACAACCCCGTCGCAACTTGTTCCAACAGCGGCCAAAGCTCATGATCTGAGCGGAATGTGTTTGCCGTTTCAAATATCTTTCGGGTGCGAAATGGCTGCGTTGCCATGGCCTCATTAACCTGATCGGCCTCATCTTCCGTCAACCGCTCCCACAGTGTAACGGCTGGCAGGATCGTAACAACAGGTTCAGGATCAGGTGTTGGCGGCGTATATTCAACCACCTTCGATCCATCCCATTTACGGAAAGGCTGATTGGTTACAAGATCAGCATATTGCTCGCTTGTGATCTCGATAGCCCATGCTGGGATGTGACAATCCGGGTTATCCTTTTCACCGATTACGGGTGCAACAGGGGTAGGTTCTTCCTCAGTAGCTTCCGGCTTTGGTCCAAACACCGGCAACTTGCGCAGACCATGAACATCTTCAGAATAGAAGCCGGTCGGAAACCCATTCTCATCAAAGGTTGCAAAAACAGCCATTTTTAATATCCTAACGCGAACCAAGTTACTGTTGCATCACCGGGTACAGAAACTGTTCCACCGTTGGCGACATTTCTAATACGAATGGCGATTGAGTTTTTGTTATCAGGGTCATCGATGGTCGCAACGCGGGTGAGTTGGGGCTGATAATTTAGTTCCGCTATCGCAAACTTAACGGCTGCACGAACAGGGAATACAGTAGGAAATGTAATGGCTCTATCACCATCCGCCGCATAGTTTCGCCCCCATTGAATAATGAAGCCGTTCGGAAACTTTACCCAACCATTTGCAGACAAGGACTGTGTACCGCCTAAAGCCGTCCACATCGCAGCCCCGCTTGCTGTTGCGAGGATTGTTCGGGCGAACGCTGTCAAATCTGTCAGAGCAGCACTATTTGCACCGTCAAAGAACGGCAGCTTGTTTGCCGCACCAGCAAGAGCTAGCAAAGCAGCGGCGGCATTTGTGATTTCGCCTTGTGATGCATTCCCCGCCGCATCGGTACGGATGATCTTATTGGCCGCTAATGTCAGTGCCGCAAGCTTGCCAAGGCTTTCGTTCGGGTCCTCTAAATAGTCTTGCAACTCATACTCACCAGCCGCATTACCGACAGGCACCTTGCCCTCTTCAACACCAAGCTCAGCAAGGTTAGACAGAACGCCATTGCCGAGCAGCTCGATCAGCGTCGTCGCCTGCGCGGTCACACGAGCACCGTCTGCCAAATATCGCGCTCTATACGGCGCACTGGTTAGCGAAGTGCCAGTCCATGGCGCAGCCAGCGTAAGCGAGGTATTGCTGTTCACACTGGCAATGACCGCCGTCAGGTTCTGGATTTGAAGTGTGTCACCTTCACGAAACTTCGCCACGTCAAACAGGGTGCCGGTTCCGGTCACAGCCGTTGAACCGTTGGCGAGCGTGATCGTGCCAGAGGTGTAATCTGACAAAACAGTCATAGTATTCTCCGATTTCGGATTATTAGAGCGTGGTGGCTCCGAGGATGTAGTAGCGAACGCCGACAGGGTCTGGGAAACCAGTCACACCGGGTCCAGCGCTGTTGCCGGGTGAGATATGGACAATGCAATGATCACTATTGATCACGGTCGCCATTGAGTGCCGAAGCACTTCGACACCGCCACCGGGTGACAGGTACATGGTGTGATTGCCCTGCCGGAACATGTCCCCAAAATCGACAATAACCTTGGGAAACACGAATAAGCCTTGGCTGTCGAAATTGATGCGCGCCGCGATATTCCCGTAACGCCAGTGGACCTGATTGGCGGCGCTGAAACTAGAGGCTGGGATATAACCGTCTGCCAATACCGTCACGGCTGCGAAACGAGTGTCCAGAAGGATATCGTTGTACCCCGGCGCGACATCACTTGAACCCGGACTTTTGATCTGAAGATATTGACCTTCAACCTTTCGGATTACAGCGCTTCCGCCTGATGTCCGGCCTTGGATGCCGGTAGCGTAGAGCATGAAGCGAATAGCAACCGAATGGGTTCCGACGACTGAAAACCTTATTCCACCATGCTCGACGCGGTAATATGCCCATGTCTGTTCCGCGTCGAAGCCTGCATTCAGATTGACTGGAGGAATTGCGAACCCCCAACCGTTCAGGCTGCAAATCGTATCGCAGACCATCGAAGGAGACAGGTCGAAGTCAATCGATGTAGGCTTTGCGACAAAGTAAGATGTTCCCGGCGCGATTGGCGGCGTTTCGCCCATCATCACACACTTGATCGGAGTCCTGTCACTATCCATGATGAGCTGACGCCCTGTCGCTGTATCAATGGAAAACCCCGGCCTTGCCATCTTGATGCGGGTATTGGACGCCTCAAACGCTATCTGCCCTGCGACAGGCGTTCCGACAGGCTTGGGGATTGGCACGTTGTTACACGGCAAATCCCAGATCATCGTATTCACGTATTCTTTGTCGCCGCCGAGGTAGGTGTCAAAACTCGCGGACGTGTCCGATGGCCTTATGCACCATCCGGTATAGCCAAAGTTTGAGGGGATACGTCGATAGCCGAGGCCAGTTGTTCCAGTTTCAGTGGAGTAGCAAGTCACGCCATAGTTTGTCACACTGAAATAATAGGCGCTCGAACTACCCGGTTTATTGTTCCAGAGAATGCGAGATGTTCCATCCGCAGAGATGAACTTCACCTCTGCAAATGGGATGGTGCCTGCGAGATCAGGCATCCGACCAATCAGACCATAGATGTCGTACCGAGTGCCAGTCTCGCCAGCAGTCGTGTAGGTGCTTTTCATCACCCATTGATCGCCAAGAGAACCAGTTTGCAGGCCATACATTCCCCCCGGGAGATATCCCCCGGGATAGTTCGATTTGTTCAGAGGCTGAGGTGTCTGAAAGTTACCAAACACATAGGAAAGATTGCTCGCCTCCGAATTGAAGTAGAAACGATTATGCGCATCGTTCGGCACATCCAGAGGCCAATCGCTGTCATACTTATTGACCTTCATCACCGCGCCTACGCCCGGCTTCCAGCCCACAAACCAACTGACCATTAGACGATAATCCTCAGATACGCATTGCCGCCATCCCCGCGAGCATCGAACTTGCTGTTGTTCGACAAAAGTCGGTCGAACCTCAGTGTTCCGAGGCGCATATTCATGGCGTAAACCTCGTCATTCTGAACAACGAAGGGATATGTGTAACCACCGCTTGCACCAGGATTAGCGATTGCGAACTGGTTTGCGATGACAATGAACTGACTACTGGTCGGCGTGACATTGACGAACCAACCTGCCTCTTTCCAGCTGTCAGTCGTGCCCACTCTGGCGAACGCTGAGATTTTGGTGGATGATCCACCACTGCCAGACGTTGCAGTCATGCGCCAAGTCGCGCTCGATACGTTGCCGTCAACCGATGCATTGACCTCAGTCAGCGCATTCGAAATGGCTGTCATATCGCCTTCAACACCATCAACACGACTTTGAAGCAGGACGACCGTATCCCCACCCGCGAAGAGATAACCGCTCTTCTTGGCGCGATATCGGGGCGCTGGCGTCCATTGATCATGACAGCAGTATTTACAGGCCTGCGAGCATCAGAGCTTCGCGGCCTGAGATGGGAAGATATAAACATCGACAAGCGAATATTGCGCGTGCATCAGCGTGCAGATCGTTACGATGAAATTGGCAGGCCCAAGACGATTTCTGGCGAACGAACTATTCCTGTCCCGCCGCTGGTCATCAACACACTGAAGGAATGGAAACTCGCCTGCCCTCGCCGTGATACCGGAAAGAAGGATGCAGACGGTAACCCCGTGACAGTGCTCGATCTGGTCTTTCCAAACGGGGCTGGAAACGTCGAAGGGCTTCGTAACATTCTTCGGCGCGGTCTTCATCCAGCATGGATAGCGGCGAACGTTGCGGTTGATACCGGAGAGAAAGACGAAAAGGGCGACTCGGTCCTTGAAGCGAAATACACCGGAATGCATTGCCTGCGACATTGGTACGCATCTTGGTGCATAAACCGTAAGGCTGACGGCGGCTTGGAATTACCTCCGAAGCTCGTCCAGGAGCGTATGGGACATTCGACAATCGCCATGACAATGGACACATACGGACATCTTTTCCCGCGTGATGACGATGGAAAAGAACTTGCTGCGGCGGCGGACTCAATCTATAGCGGCCACAGCTAACGCGACATGGATGCAACATGGAGGTTATGAAGCCCAGAAAATAAGGCCTCGGTCCTGATTTGTAATCAGGGGGTCGGGAGTTCGAGTCTCTCTGGGGGCACCATTAGCGCACAGCACCAAGCGCTTTACCTTATTTCCTTTGAAATTTGATAGACCTACAAGAATAAGGGATTATATTCTCTTTTTCTAAGTTGTAATGCTTCTTAATCGCAACCATTGCATTCATAATAAATACATATTAAGCATGCATAACATCGCAAATAAACCTTTTGGGCTTAGTACATCATGCAACAGCGGCGTATATGTGTTTCCGTCGTCACTCGCAGCAGACCAAAAATGCTGTGCAATCTTTTTTCATCACTCGCTTCGATAAAGAAGCCGGACCACGCATCTATTACTTTTCTTATTGTTGAGAATAATTCCTCTCCGACGCTTGATGAAACTATTGAAGGTTTCCGTGCTCAGATGCCCGGGGATCAGATCGATTACATTACCGAAGGCGTCTTAGGCATTTCGTCAGCACGTAATCGTGCGCTTAATTATGCAATCGAACAGAATTTCGATTTTCTAGTCTATGTAGACGATGATGAGTTTGTCGAGCCGGACTGGCTTATTACTTTGCTCGCTGAGCGGGATCTTCTTGATCTCGACATTATCGGCTCGCCTGTAAGACCTAAGCCTTTTGATGAGAAGCTCACGTTTCTGCAAAAGCTGGTTTGGTCTGGCATTGAGCGCAGCGGCTACAAATCTGAAATGAAATGCCGTCGCAAATGTAAATCCGGCCATGGGGATTCGATCAAGGTTGCCACAGGCAGCTGGATGGGAAAACTAGAGTTTTTCCGCAACACAGGATTGCGGTTCGATTCCCATTTTGGCCTGACAGGCGGTGAAGATTGGAATCTCTGGGCAAAGTCAAAATCGCTTGGCGCAAGAACCGGTTGGGCCTGTGATGCCATTGTCTATGAGACAGTGCCCTCGTCCCGATTGACGCTGAGCTATCACTATCGTCGCAATCGAGACCACAATATTACGGAATTCGGTGCACGTTATCGCGAAAATCCTCGCAAGACGCTGAAAAAACTACCGATCAAGATCATCGGCCGGGCATTCAAATTTCTCGGCACAGTCTTGTCCATACCGTTTAGAGGCGGTCAGGGGCTTGTTTCAGCCGCAACAGCTCTAGGCGGACTCGTTGGCATTTTGCAGGGGTGTTTCGGGAAAAATTCGCTGCATTACGCGAGTACGACAGGATACTGATCCGACATACAACAAGCCCCGCATTGCGGGGCTTTTTTCAGTATCGATCTTAGTACCAGCCGACAGCGACCTGTGCTTCTTCCGACATGCGATCAGCAGACCAAGGTGGATCGAAAGTCATGGTGACTTCAACCATGGAAACGCCTTCGACAGCACTAACAGCGTTCTCGACCCACCCCGGCATTTCGCCAGCAACCGGGCAGCCTGGAGCAGTCAGCGTCATTTCGATTTTGACGGTGCGGTCATCTTCAATGTCGATCTTGTAGATAAGACCAAGCTCGTAAATATCTGCTGGGATTTCAGGGTCATAGACTGTCTTCAACGCACTGATGATATCATCAGTCAGGCGCAGCAGCTCTTCCTGCGGTATCGCAGAAGCGGAGAAAACAGACTTCCCTTCCGCCGATACGCTCGCATCGTCGGTCTTCGTTTCAGTCTGTTCCTGAACTTTTTGTTCGATCTCGGTCATCCGAAAAACTTCCTTGCCTTTTCCAAGGCTTCTGCCAGCGCGTCTACTTCGGCACGGGTATTATACATCCCGAAGGATGCACGGCATGTAGAGGTGACGCCAAAGCGTTTCAAGAGCGGCTGTGCGCAATGCGTGCCTGCGCGAACCGCAATCCCCGCCCTATCGATCACCATTGAAACATCGTGCGCGTGGATGCCTTCGAGCGCAAAGGAAATGATTGCGCCCTTATCAGGTGCATTTCCATAAATGCGCAAGGAATTGATCTTGCCGAGTTGCTCGTGCGCATAATCGCGCAGATCTTCTTCATGCGCGAGGATCGCATGACGGCCGATCTTTTCCATATATTCGAGAGCCGCTCCCAGCCCAATGGCCTGGACGATTGGCGGCGTACCAGCTTCAAAGCGATGAGGCGGATGATTGTAAGTGACGTTTTCTTCCGTCACTTCTTCGATCATTTCGCCACCACCCTGGAATGGGCGCATCTTCTCAAGCATTTCTGCCCGACCATAAAGGACGCCGATGCCTGATGGGCCATAGACTTTGTGACCGGTAAACACATACCAATCACAGCCCAGTTCCTGCACGTCTATAGGCAAATGCACCGCGCCCTGACTGCCATCCACCAACACCGGAATACCGCGCGCATGTGCCAGTTCCACGATCTTCTTGATCGGTGTCACTGTGCCAAGCGCATTGGACAT
Source organism: Brucella sp. HL-2 (assembly GCF_025846885.2). NCBI lineage: Bacteria > Pseudomonadati > Pseudomonadota > Alphaproteobacteria > Hyphomicrobiales > Brucellaceae > Brucella > Brucella sp. HL-2. The sequence goes on from NZ_JAOYTK010000008.1 coordinate 7,174, forward strand.
ATGGGTGATTGCGACAAGCTTGGTACGCTCGGTCAGGCGTTTTTCGAATTCCTCGATATGGAACACGCCCTCGTCGTCCACCGGCGTGAAGACAAGCTTCGCGCCCTGTCGCTCCCGGATGAAATGCCAGGGAACGATATTGGAGTGATGCTCCATGATCGACAGGAGGATTTCATCGCCCTCGCCGATATTCGGCATGCCATATCCATAAGCGACCGTATTGATCGCCTCAGTAGCGTTCTTCGTGAACACAATTTCGTCGACGGAGCCAACGTTCAGAAAACGGCGAACTGTTTCGCGCGACTTTTCATAAGCGTCTGTTGCAGCATTCGAGAGAAAATGCAGACCGCGATGCACATTTGCATATTCATTTGCATATGCATGGGTAACAGCGTCGATGACGCTTTGCGGCTTTTGCGCAGAAGCACCATTATCCAGATAAACAAGCGGCTTGCCATGAACCTGTCGTGACAGGATCGGAAAGTCCCTGCGTATCGCATCGACATCATAAGCCGCAACGCGCGGGTTCTTCTGGTCCATGATCGTTCCTTCTACCGCTTGACCGCTAAATCAGGCAGAAAAGGCGAAGTGAACAACTCACTTCGCCTTGTTCAATCAAGCGTGGGCTGCAAGCCAGGTCGAAAGCACATCTTCAAGTGCTTCAACCAGTGCTTCATTTTCCAGCTCCTCGATGATCTCGGCAATAAATGCCTTGATCAACAGGCCACGTGCTTCGCTTTCCGGAACACCGCGAGCCATCAGGTAGAAGAGATAGTCCTTGGAGAGTTCCGTCACCGTTGCGCCGTGACCACAAGCGACGTCATCGGCAAAGATTTCCAGCTCTGGCTTCGCATCAAACTCACCATCATCAGACAGCAGAAGTGTGTTGCAGGCCATACGAGCATCGGTCTTCTGCGCGATCTTCGAAACGCGGATCATACCCTGGAAAACACCACGTGCACGATCCTTGACCACGTTACGAATGATCTGGGTTGAACGCGTATTTTCAACCACATGCCCTACCGTCATGGTGATGTCGGTGTGAGAATCATCCGCAAGAAGGTTGAGTGCGCGAAGCTCGAAGTCCGAATCTTCGCCCGTGACATTCAGATGCACTTCCTGACGCACCAGCTTGCCACCAGCATTCACGATGTAAAGCGTGAGCTTGGAGCCTTTGCCAATGGTTGCATTGAACTGGGCAAGCTGCGTGGCCTGACCAAAATCGCGCAGGATAACCCATACGATCTCGGCGCCATCGCCAACGGTCACGTGACTTACAGAGGTCGAGAAAGCATCGCCCTCGCCACCGGACTGTCGTTCGACAATAGTCGCCTTAACATCCGAACCGATCTGCATCGGGAAGCGGGTATGCCCCTGCCCGGTTTTCTGGATGTTCTGCAGCTCAAGCGGTGTTTCAAGCTCAGTGCCGTCAGCAATCGAGACTGCCCAGCCATCGCTGACATAGGCGGCATTGATCTGCCCGATTGTGTCGTCAGTGCCACGGATATTCAGCTCCGAGACCAGTGATCCGTCAGCGAGCGCATCGTGAATACGGGTTAGCGACACACCTTCTGGTGCCTTGGCATCGAGAGCCACGCCATTGCTGGCAGGAATAATGAACGAGCCTGCGAGAAGTGCGGGTAGCGTATTCGTGCCAGCAGCCGAGTTGAACTCAACAACGCCTTTAAGCAGCGTACGGAAATCCGTATAATGCCAGCTCTCGATACGACGCGACGGAAGACCGTGAACTTTTAGCGTTTCCAGTGCGTTGTCACGCGCAATGACAACATCGCCATTGCCGGGCAATTCGCCCATGCGGGTGGCAAAATTGTCGATCAGCGCGCTTTCAGCAGCCGTTCTCGGCTTTGCTGTGGGAGCGGTCTGGATATTCATGATCCATCCCTCCTCAGGCAGCTTCGCCGATTATGTCGGCATAACCATTTTCTTCAAGATGAAGTGCAAGGTTCTTGTCGCCCGACTTGATGACCTGTCCCTTGTAAAGAACATGAACGCTGTCCGGCACGATATATTCGAGCAGGCGCTGATAGTGTGTGATTACGATCACCGCACGGTCAGGCGAACGGAGTGCATTCACACCATCAGAAACGATCTTCAGAGCGTCGATATCAAGGCCGGAATCGGTTTCGTCGAGTACGCAGAGGCTTGGCTCAAGAAGCTGCATCTGCAGGATTTCTGCGCGCTTCTTTTCACCACCCGAGAATCCGACATTCAGCGGACGCTTGAGCATATTCATGTCGATGTTGAGACCACCGGCAACGTCTTTGACGCGCTTGATGAACTCAGGGATTTTGAGCTCAGCTTCGCCACGCGCCTTGCGCTGGCTGTTCATCGCAACCTTGAGGAATTCCATCGTGGCAACGCCTGGAATTTCCATTGGGTACTGGAACGCAAGGAAGATACCCTTGGCAGCGCGTTCGGCTGGGTCCAGTTCAAGGATCGACTCGCCGTTGTAGAGAATGTCGCCTTCGGTGACTTCATAATCATCGCGACCGGCGAGAATATAGGACAGCGTCGACTTGCCGGAGCCGTTCGGCCCCATGATGGCGGCGACTTCACCCTTGTTCACGGTGAGGTTCAGACCACGGATGATTTCGGTATCCGTGTCAGCGATCTTTGCATGAAGGTTCTTGATCTCAAGCATGGGTATAAACCTTGTCTCTCAACGCAGCCTTTCAAGAGGGCTGCTTATGCCAGTTAAAGGGCTGGCCAGAAAATCGGATGCGGGAAGGCAGTCAGAGAGCGTCGGGTTAACCGACGCTGCCCTCAAGCGAAATGCCAATCAGCTTCTGCGCCTCAACGGCGAATTCCATTGGCAGTTCCTGAATAACTTCCTTCACAAAACCATTGACGATGAGGGCGATTGCCTCCTCTTCCGGAATGCCGCGCTGCATGACGTAGAACAGCTGGTCTTCGGAAATTTTGGAGGTGGTTGCCTCGTGCTCAAACTGTGCAGTGGCGTTTTTCGCCTCGATATAGGGCACAGTGTGCGCGCCGCAATCGTTGCCGATCAGAAGCGAGTCGCACTGGGTGAAGTTGCGGGCGTTTTCAGCTTTGCGATGCGCTGAAACCTGTCCGCGATAGGTATTGTTGGAATTACCGGCAGAAATACCCTTGGAGATGATGCGGCTCGACGTGTTCTTGCCGAGATGGATCATCTTCGTGCCGCTGTCGATCTGCTGATATCCGTTGGATACGGCAATCGAGTAGAACTCACCGCGTGAATCGTCGCCGCGCAGGATACAGGAAGGATATTTCCATGTAATCGCCGAGCCGGTTTCAACCTGCGTCCAAGAAATCTTCGAGCGGTCGCCACGGCAATCGCCACGCTTGGTAACGAAGTTATAGATGCCGCCCTTGCCGCTGCTATCACCCGGATACCAGTTCTGAACGGTCGAGTATTTGATCTCCGCATCATCAAGCGCGATCAATTCAACGACTGCTGCGTGAAGCTGATTTTCATCGCGCTGTGGTGCTGTGCAACCTTCGAGATAGGAGACGTAAGCGCCTTCTTCAGCGATGATCAGCGTGCGTTCGAACTGGCCCGTATTCTTTTCGTTGATACGGAAATAGGTCGAAAGCTCCATCGGGCAGCGGACGCCCTTTGGCACGTAAACAAACGAACCATCGGTAAAGACAGCCGAATTCAGCGTCGCATAATAGTTATCCGAAACAGGAACGACAGAAGCAAGATACTTCTGAACCAGTTCAGGATGCTCGCGGATGGCTTCGGAGATCGAACAGAAGATCACGCCAGCCTTGGCAAGTTCTGCCTTGAAGGTCGTGACAACCGAAACACTGTCGAACACGGCATCAACAGCCACGCGGCCCGATGCATAGACGTTATCGGATGGGTTGCCGTCGATTTCGCTCGGATCGCCCTGTTTGCGCACGCCAGCAAGGATTTCCTGCTCGCGCAGAGGAATACCAAGCTTTTCGTAAGTGCGAAGCAATTCCGGGTCGACTTCATCAAGCGACTTCGGGCCAGATTGATTCTTCGGCGCCGCATAATAATAGACGTCCTGGAAGTCGATCTTGGGATACTCGACGCGTGCCCATGTTGGCTCTTCCATGGTGAGCCAGCGTTCATAGGCCTTCAGACGCCACTCAAGCATCCATTCCGGCTCGTCTTTCTTGGCGGAAATGAAGCGAATGATATCTTCATTAAGTCCCTTTGGGGCCTTCTCAGATTCGATTGTCGTTTCGAAGCCGTACTTATACTGGTCCACGTCCAAGCCGCGAACCTGATCAATGGTCTCCTGCACTGCAGGCATTGGCGTTCTCCATCCTCGTCAGATTCAAGGTCCGACAGTTGCAAACGTCAGGGCGATGATAGTCGCTATCCTCGCCACAATATAGTGTGCGTGATGCTTCTTTAAAACCTCTCTAAACTAAATTTCAAGCCCAGCTTTAAATTTGCCCGTAAAATTCAAGAATAATTTACGAGGTTAGGCCCGATTGGGCGTTTAACTGGCCTTTGAGCGCTCGTGACGGGCAACGATTTTGCGCAAAACATCGAGAAACTGATCAATAGATTCTATCGGAGCATCTGCTTCAAACGAAACACGGATCGCGCCCGGACCATCTTCATGCCCCATAGCAGCCAGAACGTGGCTTGGACCAACCTTGCCGGAAGAACACGCCGATCCAGCGGACAGCGCTATTCCGCCGAGATCAAACGCGATCTGAACTGTTTCTGCCTTTTGTCCATCAAGCGTAAAGAAGGTCGTGTTCGGTAGGCGTTCAACAGCATTGCCATGGATTGTAGCGCCAGGCGCAATTTCTATAAGCCCGGCTTCAAGCCTGTCTCGCACTTCCGCCGACCAACCATTGCCATTCAAGCGTGCCGCAGCAACATCTGCTGCCGCACCAAAACCTGCAATAAGAGGCAAAGCTTCAGTACCTGCACGGTGCCCCTTTTCCTGACCGCCACCGCGAACGAGCGCTTTCGGCATCATGAGATCAGAAATTGCAATAACAGCACCGACACCTTTCGGGCCACCGATCTTGTGCGAGGATATTATCAGGTAATCCCCGCAATTATCTGTAATGTCTAATTTAATGCGGCCAACGGCCTGCACAGCATCAACCACGAAAATTCCGCCTGCGGCTTTGACCAGCGCCGCAATTTCACGGACAGGCTGAATAACGCCGGTCTCGTTATTTGCGGCTTGAACCGCAACGAGTGGCAAGCCGGCACTCTTGTCATGCGCTTCCAACGCCTGTTGCAGTGCGTCCAGCTTCACGATACCATTTTCATCCACGGCAAGTATGGTGATGTTTTCAGGTGGAAATTGTCCACCAGCCAGCATGCATGGGTGCTCGGTCGCGCTCACATAAAGATGCGACAGACGCACAGGCGCACGACCCATCATGTAATTGGGCGTGAGCAACGTTGACGCGGCCTCTGTGGCGCCTGACGTGAAGAAAACATGATCAGACTTTGCACTGACCAGCGCTGCGACACTGCGGCGCGCAGCTTCAACAAGTCCGCGTGCCGCTCTGCCTTCACGATGCACCGATGACGGATTACCCAGAATGCCCAATGCCTCGATGACCGCATTGCGCGCCTCATCAAGCAAAGGCGCACTGGCATTATAGTCCAGATAGAGCCTCTTGCCGGTTCCGATCACCGATACTATCTCCTAAGCAACATCTTAAAGTGGCTCAGCACGCTATTCGCACGTAGTTCGCGCGCAATTTTCTTGAATTTTCAATCAGGAAAAGCCTATTAAGCCACATTAGGTACTGAACATTGGTTCAGACTAACGAAATTTCAAATCGGTTCTAGAAGCGGCGCACCCCCACGTCAAGTTCGCCACCCTGAAGCCGATCTTCCGATCACAAGCGGAGTACACATGCCTGAAGTCATTTTCAACGGTCCTTCCGGACGCCTCGAAGGCCGCTATCAGCCTTCCCGGGAAAAGAATGCACCTATCGCCCTGATCCTGCATCCGCATCCGCAGTTCGGCGGAACCATGAACAACAAGATCGTCTATGATCTGTTCTATATGTTCCAGCAGCGCGGCTTTACGACACTTCGCTTCAACTTCCGCGGTATCGGCCGCAGCCAAGGTGAGTTCGATCATGGCGCAGGCGAATTGTCGGATGCAGCAAGCGCACTCGACTGGGTGCAGGCTTTGCATCCCGATTCCAAGAATTGCTGGGTTGCTGGCTATTCATTCGGTTCGTGGATTGGCATGCAGCTTCTGATGCGTCGTCCGGAAATCGAAGGATTTATCTCGGTCGCACCGCAGCCAAACACCTATGACTTCTCCTTCCTGGCGCCTTGCCCATCCTCTGGCCTGATCATCCATGGCGATCAGGACAAGGTCGCACCGCCAAAAGATGTTCAGGGATTGGTGGACAAGCTCAAGACGCAGAAGGGTATTACGATTACCCAAAATACGCTCCCTGGCGCGAACCACTTCTTCACAGGCCAAAGCGACCTGCTTATTGAAGAATGCTCTGAATATCTGGACCGTCGCCTTGCTGGCGAATTGGTCGAAGTTCGCCCTAAGCGTCTGCGCTAATACTTTGAAAACAAAATCCGGCGAGTTGTCTCGCCGGATTTTTTATTTGTCTACTGAAGCCAAAACGCCACCTGAAACGGGCTTATCGCAGCCAGTTGTTGTGGGATAGGTCAATGGCAACCCTCGCAACGAACGCACGGCGAGATAGCCCCAGGCTTCTGCTTCCATCGCATCCCCGTCAAAACCAGCATTATCTGCATCCAGCACTCGTGCGCCTTGGCGTTCGGCAAGAGCGCTCAGCTCTGTCATGATCGCTCCATTCTTGCGTCCACCGCCACTCACGACATAAGTACGTGGCTGTGTCGGCAAATGAGATGCTGACCGCAAGATTGCAGCGGCGCTGACATAGGCCAGCGTGCGTGCGCCTGTCTCTACTGAGGCCTCGTCTTTGGCAGGCACAATAAAATCGCCACGATCCAGCGAGCGGCGATGATTCCCCTTGAAAAACTCATGATCGAGATATCGAGCGGCCAGAACGTCATCGACACTACCGCTCATTGCCGTAATGCCACCGTGATCAAAGCTGCCCTGCCCGTGCAACTCCATCCATTGATCAATCAGCATATTACCCGGTCCACTATCATAAGCGATTAGCACACCGCCTTCGTCCACATAGGTCAGATTGGAAATGCCACCAATATTGACGAAGACGACAGGCCCTTCGAGGCCAAATGGCAAGTTGGCTGCAAGTGCTGCATGATAGGCAGGAATCAATGGCGCACCTTCGCCACCATGACGCATATCTTCAGCGCGCATATCATAGACAACGGGAATACCTGTCTCGGCAGCCAAAAGTGGCCCATCGCCAATCTGAACAGTCAGCGCTTCCCGCGGTCGGTGCAGCACAGTTTGTCCATGGAAACCGATCACATCGATTTCTTCCGGCTGCAACGCAAATTCGTGCAGAAAGTCCTGAATGACAACAGCATGAAGCAATGTCTGGTCATGCTCGAGTAGCTTTAAGATTCCGGGACGCTCATTGCGATCAGTGATACTACGCGCATCAACGAGAGCAGCCTTCAACCGCGCGCGAAATCCATCCGAATAAGACACGGCACTTGAAGGACCGCGCTCGACCCAGTTTTCGCCATCTGTTGTTATGAGAGCGATATCGATGCCGTCCATCGAAGTACCACTCATCAATCCAATAGCGCGTTTCAAATCGGCCATGCCGGAGTTTCCTTGTTATTCCCGATTGAATGATGTTAAAGGCAAAATATAACAAGGCAAAATATCATAATGCGGTAAGCACTTATTACTGCTCACATCAATCACGCCTTATCAGTCAGGAAAAGGACATGTCCGGTTTCAAATCCGATTTTCTTCGCACGCTTTCCGAGCGCGGCTTCATTCATCAAATGTCTGATGAAACGGGCCTCGACGAACTGTTGGTCAAGGAAACCGTGACGGCTTATATTGGCTTTGATCCAACAGCGCCAAGCTTGCACGCTGGCGGCCTGATCCAGATCATGATGCTGCATTGGCTGCAACAGACCGGACACAAGGCTGTAGCCCTTATGGGTGGCGGCACAGGTATGGTTGGCGATCCATCCTTCAAGGATGAAGCGCGCAAGCTGATGACCGAAGATACCATTGCCGAGAACATCGCTGGTATCAAACGCGTTTTTGCAAATTACCTGACCTTCGGCGATGGCCCCACCGACGCGCTGATGGTCAACAATGCCGACTGGCTGCGTAACATCAATTACCTCGAATTCCTGCGTGACGTGGGCCGCCATTTCTCGGTCAACCGCATGTTGTCGTTTGATTCGGTCAAGACGCGTCTTGATCGCGAGCAGTCGCTTTCATTCCTCGAATTCAACTACATGATCCTTCAGGCCTACGATTTTGTGGAGCTAAGCAAGCGTCATAATATTCGTTTGCAGATGGGCGGCTCGGATCAGTGGGGCAATATCATCAACGGTATCGATCTCGGTCACCGTATGGGAACGCCGCAGCTTTATGCCCTCACCTCGCCATTGCTTACCACAGCTTCCGGTCAGAAGATGGGCAAGTCACTGGGCGGTGCAATCTGGCTGAATGCCGATATGCTGAGCGCTTATGATTTCTGGCAGTACTGGCGTAACACTGAAGATGCGGACGTAGAACGCTTCCTCAAGCTCTACACAACGCTGCCAATGGATGAGATTGCAAAGCTGGCCGAGCTTGGTGGTTCTGAAATCAACGAAGCGAAGAAAATCCTCGCAACCGAGATTACTGCTATCCTCCACGGCCGTGATGCCGCTGAAGAAGCTGCGGAAACTGCGCGCAAAACGTTTGAAGAAGGTGAACTGTCGCAGAACCTCCCTACCGTTGGTGTACACAAGGCAACGCTTAATGATGGCATCGGTGTTCTGGCGTTGATGGTGCTCGCAGAACTCTGCGCCACCAATGGTGAAGCACGTCGCCATATTGAAGGCGGTGCGGTTCGCATCAATGATGAACCAGCTACCGATCCGCGCATGACTATCAATGCGTCTTCTCTCAACGAGCAGGGCGTGATCAAGGTATCCCTTGGCAAGAAACGCCACGTGCTTATTCGTCCTGCATGAGCCGTGTCTCATAACGCTAAAAGCCGGGCACAGCCCGGCTTTTTTATTAAGCTGATTTCCTCAGCCTCAGAATTCAAAGATCGAGCGGAAGATACCCGGAGCGATTATGGAAATCGGGTTCACGATAACCTGCGGCTGCTTTGCACTGCCTTCGAGCTTAAAGGTAATGCCCAACAAACCCCGATCACGTCCATTGCCCAGCAGTGCGCCAAAGATCGGCACTTCGCCGAAAATGCGGTTCACGCCATAGGCTGGCATGAAGGTGCCGGTGATCGACATATTGCCACGCGGATCATACAGAGTGCCCTGAAAAGTCGTGCCAACAGACGGTCCGCGCACGACACCCTTGGAAAGTTTCAGATAGCCTTCGCCCTTTTCGATAAACGAAAATCCCCGTTCGATATCAACGCGCGACACGTCGATATCGCGTTTGACCGCCTGATTGAGACTGGTGCCGCCGCTGCTAGGCGAGCTTGAAACAATCTTTGCCAGTCGCGGTTCATTGATGATCGCGAAATTACGCGCATCGATCTGGCCGCTTAAAGGACCATTGCCCTGCCCGGCAAGTCCCACAGTAATTTTGCCGCCACGCATTTTGTCATAGAAATCGAAGAAGCGCAGAACAGCACCCGCATCATTGGATTGCAGCGAAATTGACCGTGCATCGCCCTGATCGTTGTTGGTTGCAACGAAAGCCTGACCGGAAGTCGTGACAGCGTTCACCGACACGCCGGAAATCTTGCTTCCTGCATTCTCATACGAAACAGCCACATTGCGCAGCTTCTCGTCATTAAATCCGCTCACTTCATCAATCTGCGCACTGACAACCACGCGCGGGCTCTTGCCACCAGAGCCTCCACTCTTTTTCTGAATGTCCGATACCTGTTTAATGATCGAACGGGCGTCAAATTGAGATCCGCGTATCGTTACGCGATAGCCACCCGAGCTTTTGGTCGCCTTAACGCTCAACCGATCAGAACGGGTAAGCCGTATGTCACTGAAATCGGCCGACTGAAAATCGCCTCCAGCAATCGAGAGATTGCCTTTCGCCCCGAATGCATCGCCAGTCAGAACCAGATTGCGGATATCGAGTTTACCATCATTGCCCGTGCTTTTGATCAGATCGAATGTCGCTTTTGCAGGAACGCCGCTACCCTTGCGCCAGCTAAGCCACGGCAAATCCACCTGTGTCCTGTCCAGGTCTGCCGATACATGTCGCTTGCCGTTCTCTTCCATGCCGAGATCAACGGAAATCGGACCAGAGAACAAATCTTTCAAGCCGGGCAGCAATTTATTGCGTGAGCTTTCATCAAGCTCAAGCTTGATCTTCTGTTCGCGTTTCGTCGGCCCTGAACGATCGACAGGCTCAGTCATTGATATCTTTGCAGGAACGCCGTCAAGTTTTGCGTCTGCGGTAATAAAAGCCGCTGTCTGATCGACTTTAATACTGCCATCGGCATTACTCACCATGGAGCCGCCCACAGGCTTCGAGATAGCGAGGTTGGAGAACCCAATATCGGCATTCCAAGTCAGCGTTCCGGGTGGTGCATCTTTGGAAACGGCGAAACCGACTTTCACGCGCGCCTTAACATCTCCTGTCGCGTCTTCAGGCTTGAAAGGCACGTTCTTCAATACATCGATGGGCTTCTTGCCCGCAATTTCCGCGATCGCTGCGGCGTCGCCTGAAACGAGCAAATCAAGGTCAGCGATAACTGGTCGCTGCGGGCCCCAGGGGATAATCAACGTTCCGTCTGAAACAGACGCCTTGCGATTATCCGGCGTGTATGCAACGCCATTTGCCAATTTGATTGTTGTATGCGCACCCCGCACCGAAATACTGCCAGCAACGTCGCGGACAGGAGGCAGTTCGCCAATCACATCAAACCGCGTGTCGGAAACATTGAAATCGGCCTTGATTTCCTCACCCGTCAACGGTGGCGGCAGACCGGGACCATTGAAGCGTCCGCCTGCCAGAGAAATATCAATGCGGCTATCCTTCAATGTGCCGCCAAAGAGGTTCTTCAGAACCCACTCACGCGCGCCATCAGCCACATCGATTGGCCAAAGATGTTTTGCATCCGCGACTGCCATTTTTGGAATGCGCAGCATGAAAATCATTTCAGGCGAGCCGCTGCCAAAGCCCATGCTTCCCTGGCCGTATAGTTCGCCCGTATTGGTTTGGACATCAAGATTGGAGAACTGGAGCCGTTGTTGATTGGCCAGGAAGCGACCGGCGATTTTCACGCCGAAAGCCAATTCCGGATCTGTTGATTCCGCTGGCATGCTGGTGGCAGAACTCGTCAGCACTTCAAAGCGATAGCTTGGGCCACCAGTATTGTTTTCAACGTCCGGTTCCGGTCCGAAAGCACCGTTAAACTCCGCGTTCATTCCGCCTAACCGAATGCGGGAGGGTTTGACTTCTATCTTGCCGCTGCCGCTCGAATGTTCAATGCGAAGCAAAGCGCTACCGCGAACATCTGTGACTCGCCCAATCTCCATATCAATGCCATCAACAGCCAATTCGGCTGTGATCCGCTCCGGATTTTCACCATTGGCGGCTCTACCCGATATAGCAAGGCTGGCTTTACCGTTCAGATCGAAATGCGCGGGATTAACGCGATTACCATCGATAACCGGCGCAACCTCTTCTGGCGATCCAAGGTCAATGGGCAAATTACTGACCTTGATTTGGAACGCATCCAGATCGTTTTCATGCCCTTTACGATCAATGCTGCCATCAACCGTGATCGTCTTGTTCTGCCAAATAACGCTACCCTGAACCGAAATCTTTCCAGAATTTTCGACCAAACGCAGCTTCTGCACCACTATGCTTTGCTGTGTGTCGCCAGTCTTGAAACGAATTGTTGTGTTCAGCAGTCCGATGGCTTGGGTGTTTTGATCGCGCAGCAATTCCAGATTGCGCCGCATAGTTGAGAAAAGCTCTTCGGAAACCGCGTCAAAATCAATGTAGCCCCGCTTGTCATACGGGAGAGATTTCCAGAAACCGGCACCTTCCTGCTCAGGCAGATCGAAAGAAGCGCCGTCTATTTCGAGTTCAGCGACGCGGACTTTGCCTGTCAGCAGTGGCAAAGGCGCCAAACCAAGGCGTACAGACTTGATGTTCTTGATTTCGATGCCTTGTTTCGGATCGACGATCGAAACATCCCTCGCCTCCATCGCAACAAGACTATTCTGATCGAGCGACAATCCGGCGCTGCCGATTGTGGCTGAGGCATCCTGGCCGAGAATTCCGCTCAAGCTTTTCTGGGCTTCATCACGTAAGAGATCGCTGTTCACGCCCCCGCGCAATACCACAAAACCCACACCACCAATCAGCACAAGAACGATGCACAAGGAAAGAAAAGCGTGGGAACACCACGACATAAACGAGCGCCGGGAGCGCATTGAAGGAAGCACAATGCCATCCGCGCCTTCGGCTGCGAGGCGTTCGATTCTCTTCAACTCACGCTTGCTAAAGCGGATTTTGCGCGGTTTATCTGTCAATATTCCAGCCGAACATCTAATTTCCGCAAATGGTCACCCTTACAAGGCGGATTACAAAAACTTGTTATCACTCTGCTTTTATTAAGCTTCTTCATTTCAGCACAACCGCTGATCAGCTTGATTGACATGTCATCGCTGCACGTCATCAAGTCAAACCGGGTGCGCTTGAGCAGTTGCACAAGCCCAGCCCGAATGCGATAGCTCGAAGTGTAACAGGCAGTTTCCCCGTTTATCCATAAAAGAAAGGCGCAGATATGGCTCGTCCCCAAGTTGGAGATCTGGCACCAGACTTCACTTTGCCATCGGATAGCGACACGATTACCTTGTCGTCACTCAAAGGCAAACCAGTCGTTCTTTATTTTTATCCAAAAGATGACACGTCTGGTTGCACTAAAGAAGCCATTGCCTTCTCTCAGCTGAAGCCAGAATTCGACAAAATTGGCGCTCGCGTGATCGGACTTTCACCCGACAGCGCAGAAAAGCATGCGAAGTTTCGCAAGAAACATGAACTGACTGTCGATCTGGCAGCCGATGAAGACAGAACGGCTCTCGAAGCATATGGTGTGTGGGTCGAAAAGAGCATGTATGGGCGCAAATATATGGGCGTGGAACGCGCGACCTTCCTGATCGATGCGGAAGGACGTATTGCGCACATGTGGGAAAAAGTAAAAGTGGCAGGCCATGCGGAATCCGTCCTTGAGGCCTCCCGCGCGCTCCGACCAGCCTGACAACTGAAACTACCGCAAGTTTTCCCGTCCATTCCGTGGAAAATGCATACGACTAAAGCTTCGGAAAAGCTTTGTTAACCATGATAACATGCAATCGAATCAACGATCTGGAATGAGAAGACTGCCGCATGGTGCAGAAGTCGAAGGGGCTAAAGACGACAAGCCGCGATAAACATCTCACTGATGTAATCGCGTCTTCTACGCCTATCAAACGCCTCAGTTTCTTCACGATGCGTGCAAGCTTGGCCACATTAGGTGCAACGATCTTCATCGCAAGTCTTGGTGCTGGCGTCTATATAAACATGCATGACACTGCAGAAAGCCGAAAAGGTTTGAATGAGCCGGCCAGCAGGCTAGCATCCGTGCTCAAAAAGCCAGCTGTCATGCAGCCGCTACCCGAAAAGCCAACAGAATCAGTGCCTAACATTTCAGCTCAGCAGGAACTGTTGGTTCCCGGAGATGCGATCAGCATTCAGAGTATAGACCCGATCATCACCGGTCCTCGCGCATATAAACCGCGCGCCGATGCAGGAGGCACTGCTTCAAAGGATTCCTGAACGGCAACCGTTCACAATATGGCTCTTTGACTCAGGTACAAAAAACCCGGCTCAAGGCCGGGTTTTTTTAAGAACACGTTCTCAAAAATATCAATCTATATCTTCAATGAGCTCAGCGCCGCCATGGATGCGGTGAGCAAGTGCTGCTTCCATGAATGGTGTTACAGCGCCATCAAGCACTTCCTGCGGATTGGTGCTTTCAACGCCGGTACGCAAGTCTTTTACAAGCTGATAAGGCTGTAAAACATAAGAGCGGATCTGATGACCCCAACCGATCTCGGTTTTGTTGGCATTAGCCGCATCAGTCGCTTCTTCGCGCTTTTTCAGCTCATTTTCGTAAAGACGAGCGCGCAACATTGACCATGCTTTTTCACGGTTCTTGTGCTGCGAACGTTCTGCCTGACACTGCACTACAATGCCGGTTGCGATATGCGTGATACGCACAGCCGAATCCGTTGTATTGACGTGCTGGCCACCTGCACCCGAAGCGCGGTAGGTATCGATGCGTACATCGGCTTCAGTCACCTGCACATCAATGTTGTCATCGATAACAGGATAAACCCAGATACTCGCAAACGAAGTATGACGACGCGCGTTCGAATCGTAAGGCGAAATACGCACCAGACGATGAACGCCGGATTCCGTCTTTGCCATACCGTAGGAATTGTGGCCTTTGATAAGAATCGATGCTGATTTGATGCCGGCTTCTTCGCCGTAATGCACTTCCATCACCTCAACCTTGCGCCCACTGCGTTCGGCCCAACGGGTATACATGCGCAGAAGCATGGATGCCCAATCCTGACTTTCCGTACCGCCTGCACCGGCATGCACTTCAAGGTAGGTATCGTTCGCATCCGCTTCACCGGAAAGCAGCATATCGATCTGTCGGCTGTCGACTTCCTGCTTCAACTCGCGGATTGTGTTTTCCGCGTCAGCAATAATCGACTTGTCGCCTTCCTCTTCGCCCATGGCGATGAGTTCGACACTGTCATTGAGCGTCTGCTTCAGCGTGTTAATGCCGTTGATGCTGTCTTCCAGCTGCTGGCGCTCACGCATCAGCTTCTGCGCTTCCTGTGCATCATTCCATAGCGTTGGGTCTTCAGCTCTCTGATTCAGATAGCCCAGACGTTTTATTGCCTGATCCCAGTCAAAGATGCCTCCTCAGCAGGCTTATGGCCTGCTGGATTTCGTCAACCAACGTCTCGATTTCCGCGCGCATGGGCAAATCGTTCCTTCAATAAGTCATTCGAAAATGGAGAGAGAACAGAAGCTCGCACTGCGAGCAATTTTGTTCCGAAGCGCATCACATCAAAGCAAAGCGCTCTACCTCTACGCAAGAAGGCGTAAAAGCCTTTCAAGCGCCGCGGACCATAATTAGCACGCGACGCAGTGTAAAGAGGGATAGGTCAGTAAAGTCCGCCAGAACCCGAATTGATTGCGCGGGTCGCCTGTGGCGATTGTGGCTGAACTGGCGATCCTTCACGATACTGGTCCATACCGATAACGGAGTAAGTGTCGGACGGTCCGGTTCCGGGCTTGAACGCTTCCATAATGAGGTTCGGATCGCCCTTGTTGGTGCGCATACCCGTCTTGCGATTGATCGCAATCAGCGTCATGCCTTCCGGAACACGGAAATCGACCTTAGGAGTTCCAGCCAGGGCCTGGCCCATGAACTCTTTAAAGACAGGCGCTGCCAGACCACCACCTGTGCCACCGCGACCAAGCGGGGTCGGTGTGTCATAGCCCATGAAAACACCCACAACCAGATCAGGCGTGAAACCGACAAACCAAGCGTCTTTTTCGTCATTCGTCGTGCCGGTCTTACCAGCAAGCGGACGATCAAGGCTCTTAAGAAGCTGTGCTGTACCGCGCTGCACAACGCCTTCCATCATCGATGTGATCTGATAGGCGGTCATCGGATCGAGCACCTGATCGCGATTATCGATCAGAGTAGGCTCTTCCTGATTTGACCATTGCTGGGCGTTGCAGCCTTCACACTGACGCGCATCATGCTTGAAGACGGTCTTGCCGTAGCGATCCTGAATACGGTCGATCATCGAAGGTGTAATGCTCTGTCCGCCATTTGCGATGACGGAATAAGCCGTAACCATACGCAAGACAGTCGTTTCACCAGCACCAAGCGCCATAGACAGAACCGGCAGCATCTTGTCGTAGATACCGAAACGCTCTGCATATTCCGCAACAGTTTTCATACCCATGTCCTGTGCAAGACGCACGGTCATGACGTTACGCGACTGTTCGATACCGTAACGAAGGGTCGAAGGACCTGAGAACTTGCCCGAATAGTTTTTCGGAGCCCATACGCCAAGCGCACCACCCTGATTAACTTCGAGCGGACCATCCAGAACAACGGAGGCTGGCGTGTAGCCATTATCGAGAGCAGCAGCATAGACGAACGGCTTGAACGACGATCCCGGCTGACGATAGGCCTGTGTTGCGCGGTTAAACTCAGATTCTCCAAAGGAGAAACCGCCAACCATCGACAGAACACGGCCGGTATGCGGGTCCATAGCAACAAGTGCACCCTGCAGCTTTGGCGGCTGCTGGAGACGGAAACGGGATTCGCCGTCGCCGATTTTTGAGACATAGACAATATCACCAGTATTCAGAACGCCTTCTGGAGATTTTGCACTACCGCGCTTGCCACCAATATTGGTGACGCGCATTGCCCATTTCATGTCATCAGCAGCGATAAATGCGCGCGTACGCTCTTTGCTGCGCGAACCCGAACCTTCGACATCGGGCTGAAGACCTATGTCAGCGCCAGCTGCCGAAACGTTCAGGACAACAGCCAGCTGCCACTCAGGCACATCAGGATAGGCCTGCAAATCACCGAAAGCCGTGGCCCAGTCACTGCCAAGTTCAGCGTGCTTCAAAGGTCCGCGCCAGCCGCGTGCCTCGTCGTAACGAAGCAATGCTGTCTGCAGCGACTTGCGCGCTTCGACCTGCATGGTTGGATTGAGCGTCGTACGAACCGACAAGCCACCTTCATAAAGTGCATCAACGCCGTATTTCTGAATGATCTGGCGGCGCACTTCTTCGCTGAAATATTCGGATGCGAACAGGTAATGCGTTGCCGTACGCGTCTTCACACCAAGAGGTTCTTTCTTGGCTTCTTCAGCTTCCTGTGTGGTGATGTAGCCGTTTTCAGCCATACGATCGATGACCCAATTGCGGCGTTCAATCGCGCGATCTGGGAAACGGAACGGATGGTAATTGTTCGGACCTTTCGGGAGAGCAGCCAGATAAGCTGTTTCGGCTATGCTCAATTCGCCAACTGATTTGTCAAAATAGGTGAGCGCCGCGCTGGCAATACCATATGCGCCCAAGCCGAAGAAAATCTCGTTAAGGTAAAGCTCCAGAATGCGGTCCTTGGAATAGGCCTGCTCAATACGCATCGCAAGAATCGCTTCTTTGATCTTGCGGTCATATGTCTGGTTCGAGCTTAGAAGGAAGTTCTTTGCGACCTGCTGGGTAATCGTGGACGCGCCGACCGGGCGACGGCCAGAACCCATGTTTTTCACATTGGTCAGAACTGCACGAGCGAGGCCACCAAAATCGAGGCCATGATGCTCGTAGAAAGTCTTGTCTTCGGCGGAGATGAAAGCGGCCTTAACGCGATTTGGCACAGCCTGGATCGGCAGATACATGCGGCGTTCGCGCGCGAATTCCGCCATGAGGCTACCGTCCGATGCATGGACGCGCGTCATCACAGGAGGCTCGTATTTTGCGAGCACTTCGTAATCGGGCAGTTCCTTTGTGAGGCTTCCGATATAGATAGCAACAGCCCCGGCTACCAGAAGCGCCAGAACGGTTCCAATCCCGAAGAAATATCCGATAAGCCTTACCATAAATCCGGAATCCTGCCTTCAGATCATTCGCAAAATTAAGGGAGCAGTCAAAACAAGTGCCCGTCGATTAATGCCGCATGGGCAACAGCTGGTTTAGTGACCATCAAATGCGTCAAAGGCAAGATCGTTTCCGTGTTTTTACCAATTTAACGCATGCAAACGCAGGGCAACGACAAAAATACGTGAAACTGTTGCAACCATGCATCTTATAAGCAGGGATAAATATGAAGCCCTACTAAACATTACATAATTCTACCCTTTTGACAAAGTGTCCGGGTGCTTTTGTGCTTCAAATGACTTTATCGCCCGAGCAATCCTATCAGCCAGCTTACGACGCCACTCAGGATTGCTGATCAGTTTCTCGTCTTCTGCATTGGAAAGATAGCCAATTTCAATCAGCACCGACGGCACATCGGGAGCTCGCAGAACCTGAAACCCGGCAAAGCGATGCGGGTTATTGATCAGGTTCACTTCCCCCTGAAGAGAACTGATAACCTTCTCGGCAAAGCTCAATGAAAATGTGTGTGTCTCGCGCCGGGTAAGGTCTAGCAGGATGTCAGCAACTTCCGGCAACTCTTCGGGAACAGCGCCGCCAACACTATCGGACTTGTTTTCGCGTTCAGCCATGGCGCGAGCGACAGAGTCAGATGCCTTGTCAGAAATGGTATAGACCGTTGCGCCACGGATATCGGTTTGATTGATGGTGTCGGCATGAATCGAAATGAAGAGATCGGCTTCTTGCTGACGCGCCAGACGCACACGCTCCGAAAGACGCAGGAAAGTGTCGTCGTCACGGGTCATCAAAACCTTGATGTTCTTTTCCTTCGCCAGGCGATCACGCAACTCTTGCCCGAAAGCGAGGGTCAAATCTTTTTCTTTAATACCGCTCAGGCTTTCCGCACCACTGTCGATGCCGCCATGACCGGGATCGACCATCACAATAAACGGTCGCGCGCCGCCAGACTCCGATAAGAGAGCTGCATTCCCATTCCCCTGTTTTCGTTCGGTTGATCCGGTGACATCGTGTTGCGATGCGAGCTTTGCAGCAAACTCTCGATCTGATGACGCGACAATATCCGCAACAAGGCGATAGCCCGGAGCGGTTTCGTTCTTGATTACTTGAATGTTTTCGACGCTGAACGGGCCACGCAGCGTTAGAATGAGGCGAGAACGGTGATTTCCGACGAGCCCATAACGCACATGAGAGACAAGCCCCCTCGCCGCCAAACTTTTCTCATCGAAACCGAAACGCGTTTCAGGAAGGTCAAAGACGAGACGATGCGGATTGCCGAACATGAGTGTCGAATATTCAGGCTCACGGTCGAACATGACGACGACGCGCATCCGCAGATCATCGCCTGCCATACGGTATGTCAGCGCCGAAAGTGGATCATTACCACTATTGGCAGCCATGGCTGAACCGGCTTGAAAAAAACCGGCGCACATCATCACCAGCAGCACGAACATGTTTCGCACCACCAACATTTTTTGAGAACCGTTTTTATTACTCAGAGAATGCATCCGTAATCGCGATCTAAATATTATGGAATAATCTTGGATCAGACATTTAAGCCATAGCCTGTGATTGCGCGCATTTCATAAATCTATCCGTACAAAATTATGGTTAACGAAGGCTTTTCTCCCCGCGTTCCACGGCCTCGGCGGGTGGTTTTGACCTCTATAATCACCTTTCGGCAAAATTACGATGAAGGTGTCAACTGATATTCATACTTGTCATAGTTCAAACGACACCATAAAAGCTAAGGTAGGTTATGGAGTAGCTGTCAGAATCGTTTGCCGGTTTTTAAAACGGAGCGCGAGGAAAGATAGCAAAAACAGTGGCGTATTGAGTTCGCCACCCAATAACCCGCACAGAATTCAACGGAATACGGCTCCCCTGCCGCCTCCGTTTTTTAATCGGCCGACTGCGCATTGATACGCGCTGTCGCCAGCGCTCTGAAAGAGCAAAGAGGTCGGCCCGGCTTTTTCGGGTCATATATGAGGTCGTTTCGTTCGGAACAGCTATGGGTCAAGCAAGACTGACCATTGCAAGCCTGAAGACCGTGACCGCCACGAGGCCATCGCGCGTAAGGACAGCAGCTTTTATTCCGACGAACCCAATATCATTCGGCAGATGCATCCCAGCCAGGACGACAGCCTTCAGGGTTTCGTCCGGCGCACGCGGCTTGCGTCCTAGCGCCGGCAGGAAAGACACTAATGTCCAACAAAATGCTTATAGATGCCTCCCACCCGGAGGAGACCCGCGTCATCGTAACGCGTGGCAACAAGATTGAAGAATTCGACTTCGAGTCAGAGCACAAGAAGCAGCTAAAGGGTAATATTTATCTCGCACGCGTCACCCGCGTCGAACCCTCTCTTCAGGCTGCTTTCGTGGAATATGGCGGCAATCGCCATGGCTTCCTCGCTTTTTCTGAAATCCATCCGGATTATTATCAGATTCCTGTTGCTGATCGTTTGGCCTTGCTCGAAGCGGAAGCCAAAGCTGCCCGGAGCGAAGACGACGAAGACGAACCAAAGGCCAAGAACAACGATCGTTCGCGTCGCAATCGCCGTCGTGGACGTCGTGATGGTCAGAATGGTGATTCGCAATCAAACGTAGCCCGTAACGGCCTGCCTGCTGCAGAACCAGTCGGACCTGATTTTGCAAACTATGTACCAGGTACGCCAGCCATCGCACTGATGAAGCAGGCTGGCCATGTCATTTCAGAAGCCATCGACGCTGACAATGGTGACGATGACGACGATTCGGAAGTCGAGAACGAAGAAGACATGGTTGAATCGGTTGGTTCCGAGGATGCGATGGAAGAACTTCCTTCGCATAGCCGCACCAATCGCCGTCAGTACAACATTCAGGAAGTCATCAAGCGCCGCCAGATCATTCTGGTACAGGTGGTCAAGGAAGAGCGCGGCAATAAGGGCGCTGCTCTGACGACCTATCTGTCGCTCGCTGGTCGCTATTCCGTCTTGATGCCAAACACCGCTCGCGGTGGTGGTATTTCGCGCAAGATCATCAATCCGCAGGACCGCAAGCGTCTCAAGGAAATCGTCAAGGAACTCGAAGTGCCGCAGGGCATGGGTGTGATCCTGCGTACGGCAGGTGCTAACCGCACCAAAGCCGAAGTAAAGCGCGATTATGAATATCTGATGCGCATGTGGGAGAACGTGCGTTCGCTGACGCTGCAATCGACTGCGCCTGCCCTCGTTTATGAGGAAGGCAGCTTGATCAAGCGCTCGATCCGCGATCTTTATAATAAAGACATCACCGAGATTCTGGTCGCAGGTGAAAACGGTTATCGCGAAGCGAAAGACTTCATGCGCATGCTCATGCCGAGCCATGCCAAGGTCGTTCAGCCTTACCGCGAACCAGTTCCTGTCTTCACGCGCTATGGCCTTGAAGCACAGCTTGATCGTATGCTTCTGCCACAGGTAACGCTGAAATCCGGCGGCTATCTCATTATCAACCAGACCGAAGCGCTGGTTGCGATAGATGTTAACTCGGGTCGTTCAACCCGCGAACATTCGATCGAAGACACGGCTCTCCAGACCAATCTGGAAGCGGCCGAAGAAGTCGCGCGTCAGCTGCGTCTGCGCGACCTTGCCGGTCTGATCGTTGTCGACTTCATCGACATGGAAGAAAAGCGCAACAATCGCGCTGTCGAAAAGAAGATGAAGGATTGCCTCAAGGACGACCGGGCTCGCATTCAGGTGGGCCGCATTTCGCATTTCGGCCTTCTCGAAATGTCGCGCCAGCGTATCCGCGCATCGGTTCTTGAAAGCACGATGCAGGTTTGCCAGCATTGCGGCGGTACAGGACATATCCGTTCTGACTCCTCAATGGCTCTGCATATCATCCGTGGCATTGAAGATTATCTCCTGCGTCATTCGGGTTACGACATCGTCGTTCGCACCCCTGCCGCATCGGCTCTTTATGTGCTGAACAACAAGCGCCAGCTGTTGGCTGATCTGGAAGGTCGTTTCGGCGCCAATATCAGCATTGACGCAGATGAAAGCGTTGGTCATCAGCATTTCGTCATCGACAAGGGCGCACCTTCGACACGTCCTGTAACCATTCAGCCTGTGCAGCCGATGGTTTATGAAGATGATTTCGAAGATCCTGAAATTCCGCTTGAGGACGACGAAGCCGAAGAAGAAATCAAGGCTGAACCACAAGCTCGCGAAGAAAGCAGCGAAGAAGGCGATCGCAAGCGTCGTCGTCGTCGCCGCCGTCGCGGTGGTCGTGATCGCGAACAGACGGAACAGACTGAATCCGGTGCAGAAGCTGCGGACGAAGATGGCGATGAGGACGAAGATACCAGCCCTCAGAGCAACGCTTCGCTGAGCGAAGAAGATCGTCGCAAGAAGCGTCGCCGTGGTCGACGTGGCGGACGCAAGAACCGTCGCGAAGACGAAATTCAGGTCAAGAAAGTACCCGATGCTGAGCCAGTAGGCTACACGCCCGTCTTCCCGCCAAAGGCAGAAGAAAAAGCTGCTGAAGGAGTCGTCAGTGAAGCCGTTGCTGTTGAAACGGTCACGGTTGAGGTGGTTCCGGCTGTTGAAGCATCAGCTGCTGAAGCTGGCGAAAAGCCTGCAAAGCCAACTCGCAAGCCACGTGGCCGCAAGGCTGCGAAAAGCGAAGAGGTTGCTTCGGACGAAGTTGTTGCAGTCGAAGCAGTAGAAGAGCCTGCAAAGCCCGCGCGCAAGACACGTTCGCGTAAGAAGCTCGCAGAGGAAGAAGCTCCTGTAGAAGCGGCCGCACCGGCTGAAGAAGCAGAAGAGATCAAGCCAAAGCGCCGCACCCGCAAGGCAGCCGCCAAGCCGGAAGTGGAAGAAGCTGTTGCTGAGACCGAAGTTGCTCCTGCTGCTGAACCACAGAAGGTTTCCGAGCCTGTCGTCACCTCGAGTGAAACCGAAGAGCAGAAGCCAAAGCGTGGTGGCTGGTGGCAGAAAAAGGGCTTTTTCTAAGCCCTGGCCGCTTAATACGTAATATAAGAAAACCGGCGGAAACGCCGGTTTTCTTTTTGCTTTATCGATTTTCTATTCAAGCTTTTTGTTGTGGAAGCCATTCTTCGAGGCGACGGACCGCTTCCTGCATTTCCTCTACCTTGCCAGCATAGGAAAAGCGCATGGTGCGATGCCCATCAACCGGATCGAAGTCGCGTCCGGGTGTAGCCGCAATATTGGTTTCAGCAATCATACGGCGTGCAAATTCCATGCTGTCATTGGTGAAACGCGAAACATCACAATAGGCGTAGAACGCACCATCCATGGGTGCCGCAAGGCTCAGTCCCATTCGAGGAAGATGATCGAGCAAAATCTGGCGGTTCTGCCGATAGCGGTCCTTCACACGTTCGAGTTCTGCTGTCGCATGAAAAGCTTCGATTGCAGCGCGCTGGGATAATTCAGGTGCCGAAATATAGAGGCTCTGTCCGAGGCGTTCGATAGCCCGAACGTCTGCACTTGGCAGAACCATCCAGCCGATGCGCCAGCCGGTCATGCAATAATATTTCGAAAACGAATTGATAATCGTCACGTCATCCGAAATCTCAAGTGCTGTAACGTCTTCTGTTTCATAAGAAAGACGGTGGTAGATCTCATCCGAAATCACGCGGATGCCAAGATCGCGGGCAGTCTCTATGATCGCCTTTAATTCAGGCTTGTCGATCACTGCACCCGTCGGGTTTGCGGGACTTGCAAACAGCACACCTTTGAGCGGCTTTTCAGCATGGGCAGCAGCAAGCGCTTTGGCTGTCAATGCGCCGGATGCTCCACCCTCATTGGCTATCTCTACGACTTCAAGACCAAGCGCTGTCAGAATGTTGCGGTAGGCGGGATAACCCGGACGCGTGATTGCAACGCGATCGCCTGGATCGAAATAGACAAGAAACGCCAGATTGAACGCGGCCGATGACCCTGTCGTAATCGCAATACGTTCAGGCGATACGGTTACGCCATAATTGTCAGCATAATGCGCGGCAATTGCTTCGCGCAGCTCTATCAGCCCAAGAGCATCGGTATAACCGATACGGCCATCTTTCAAGGCGCGTTCTGCAGCCAGCCGCACGATTTGCGGTGCCGGGTCTGCTGGCTGCCCAACTGCCATCGAAATAATCGGATGGCCCGCAGCACGGCGACGATTGGCCTCCGCCAGAACATCCATGGCGTGAAACGGTTCAACTGCGCTACGGTTGGAAAGAGTATTCAACTTAGCCTCCAAAAAAGCGGGAATGCAATGCAACTCACCCGCCCTATAATCGCCGGATTGGTAAAGCAACAGCGCTGTAGTAAAAACAGCGATGAAGATTGATATAAAGCCCTTAAACTAGGCCTGATTTGTAAGATTCGCTTTTGTTTCGTTTGAGCAGGATGAGGAGCACTATGGGGAGCATGACTGCAACTTTCATGACCAAAGCGTTTTCTTTTCAGAATGTAATGCGTCGTTCAGTTGCTGCCTTTGCAGCGCTTGCTGTCGCGGTGACAGGCGTTCTGCCTGTTCAGGCACAATCACGCGGCGGTGGTGTTCCCATCGTGCGCGATGCTGAAATTGAAGCGCTTGTCGCCGATTATGCAGCGCCGATCCTTAAAGTCGCCGGATTAGGCGGACGTGGTGTCCGTGTTATTCTCGTCAATTCTCAGAGCTTCAACGCCTTTGTCGACGGCCGTCGTATTTTCATCAATACAGGCGCCATCATGCAAGCCGAAACACCGAACGAAATCATCGGCGTTATCGCGCATGAAGCTGGACACATAGCTGGTGGACATCAGGACCGCTTGCGCGAACAGCTGAGCCGTGCGCGCACGATGGCCGTTATAGGCATGCTTCTCGGTGTAGGCGCTGGCGTTGCTGGTGCAGCGTCTGGCAGCGGTGCGGCTGCGGGTGCCGGTGGCGGCATCGCCATGGGCAGCACAGAAATGGCAATGCGCAGCCTGCTCAGCTATCAGCGCACCGAAGAAATGACTGCAGATCGACTGGCTGTGAACTACCTAAATGCCACCGGTCAATCCACGAAGGGCATGCTTGATACGTTCCAGCGTTTTGCCTCGGCGCTTTCGCTGTCGGGCACACAGATTGATCAGTATCGCATCAGCCATCCTTTGCCACGCGAGCGCATTTCCAATCTTGAGGAGCTTGCCAAAAAGAGCCCCAACTACAACAAGACGGATTCCGCAGCTCTTCAGCTCAGACATGATATGGCGCGTGCAAAAATTGCTGCCTATTCCAACAATATGGGCGCATTGCAACGCATGTTCAGGGGGAACCCTGGCGGATTACCCGCGCGCTACGGCAGTGCTATTACAACATATCTGAATGGCTCGGCGCGTTCTGCTCTTCCCAAGTTTGATGCACTCATTAAAGAGCAGCCCAAGAACCCATATTTTCAGGAAATGATGGGGGAAGTTCTGATCAAAGCCAACAATCCTCAGGGCGCTGCCAAGGCTTTCCAACGTGCCGTTGCACTCGACACACGCAAGTCCCCGCTTCTTCGGATGAGCTATGGTCGCGCTTTGATGTTGACGGGATCAAAAGCGAATATGCCGACCGCAATCAAAGAGATCAGAGCAGGCATTGCAGCCGACCCTGAATTTCCGGGCGGATATGGCTATCTCGCCCAGGCTTACGGCCAATCGGGTGATATGGCGCGTGCAGACCTTGCCACAGCCGACATGAACTATTATTCCGGCAAGCTACAGCAGGCTCAGATTTTTGCGATCCGTGCACAAAAACAGATGAAATCCGGATCGCCGGACTGGATGCGTGCGCAGGATATCATCAACGCCAAAGCAAAAAAGTAATACGCGCGGATAACGCCTTAGAGCATTTCCTGTTTAAGATGAATCGTAGAAAATGCGTCTCACTGTTTGTTTATACGCATGTCTCCCAAAATCGGTTCCCACTTTTGGGAGACATGCTCTAGATCGCCGTGCGCCCTCTTGGGCGCCACACAAGGGCGCTCTAAACTATTGAATCTACGCATCGTGCTTTCCAAAAAATCGATTCCGATTTTTGGGCCAATGCTGTAGCGATATCCCAAGCGGATTTTCAGAACGTATGAAAGTGATCGGTATGAAGAATGTAATTTTAGGCTCGATTGCGGGTGTCGTGGTTGGCGCTGCTGCTCTCGCCGCTGGTTATTATGCAGGCACTGCCCATCAACAACCAGCACCTGTCGCTGCAGCACCTATTGCAGCCCCCGCTTCATCTGACATGTCACAGCAGGCTGTTGAAAACATCGTTCGCAACTATCTGTTGCAGAACCCTGAAATCATGATTGAAGTGCAGACAGCACTTGAAACAAAGCAGGCTCAAGCTGCACAGGCACAAATCAAGGACGTATTGGCTTCCAGCCAGGACGAACTTTACAATTCACCCCATGATGCTGTTTTTGGCAATCCGAATGGTGACGTGACTGTTGTTGAGTTCTTCGATTACAATTGCGGCTATTGCAAACGCGCATTGCCAGACATGGAAGCCATCCTCAAGAACGATCCAAACGTCCGTTTCGTGATGAAAGAATTCCCGATCCTCGGTCCGGATTCCATGCGGGCGCACATCGTAGCACAAGCCTTCAGAGCGCTAATGCCAGACAAATATGCTGAGTATCACGAAGTGTTGCTCGGAGCACAAGAACGCGCCACTGAAGAGTCTGCGATTGCTGACGCGGTCACGTTGGGTGCTGACGAAGCAAAGCTGCGCGAGAAAATGAAGGACCCGGCGATCACCGGTTCTTTCCAGAGCACCTATCAGCTCGCCAGCAAGCTCAACATCACCGGCACGCCATCCTATATCATTGGAAACGAGCTTGTTCCGGGCGCGATCGGTGCGGAAGGCCTGATTGAAAGAATCGCCGCTGCACGCGCAGCAAGCAAAAGCTGATTTGATTAGAACCGTGTCTCGTGGGTGCTCGCATACATCACACGAGATGCGGTCAATAAATCATATCGCGGAAATAACTATTTTTGCCACATATTGCGTCCATTCCACAAAGAATAGCGGGAAAAACGCTGTGGTGAAACATTAGCATTGAATTAGAGGGTTTCGACTTGCATCCAAGCCCTCTATATGGAATGCGAAGTGTAATCGAAATTTCGTAATAGGCCCGTTATCGACCACGGACGAATATGGTGAAAACAGTTTTTGTTCTGAATGGCCCCAATCTCAATCTTCTAGGGAAGCGTGAGCCTGGCATATACGGTGTGGCAACGCTCGATGATATCGAAGCGAGCTGCAAGCGTGAGGCTGAACAACTGGGTCTTGAGGTCGATTTTCGCCAGACCAATTATGAAGGTGATCTGGTTAGCTGGATTCAGGAAGCGGGTGATAAAAACGCCTATGTCCTGATTAACCCAGCTGCTTACAGCCACACTTCGGTTGCTATTCATGATGCAATCCGCTCGGCCAAAGTTACGGTCGTGGAAGTGCATCTGTCGAACATTCATGCGCGTGAAGCTTTCCGGCATCACTCCTATGTCTCCGCAGTCGCCAAAGGCGTCATCTGCGGCTTTGGCGCGGAAGGATACCTGCTCGGCCTGCGCGCACTCGCGGCAATTGCCAAAGAAGAAGAAAACAACGGGCAAAGCGTAAAAGGGGCCTAATATGTCCAGCAAAACTTCCGTCATCGACAAGGAAACCATCCGCGATCTCGCGGACATCCTCAATGAAACCGACCTGACCGACATCGAAGTCGAGCATGGCGATCTGCGTATTCGCGTTTCGCGCAAGGTAACGGTTCAGGCTGCTGCCACCGTAATGCAGGCTGCACCAGTAGCTGCCGCAGCACCAGTCGCTGCTGTTGCCGCTGAACCAACCAAGGCAGAGCTGTCGAAGAACGCCGTGCCTTCGCCTATGGTTGGAACCGCCTATCTCGCCCCTGCCCCTGGAGCACGCAACTTCATTGAAGTTGGGACCCAGGTTAAGGAAGGCCAGACCCTTCTCATCATCGAAGCTATGAAGACCATGAACCAGATCGCCGCTCCACGCGCCGGTACGGTCAAGGCTATTCTGATTGAAGATGCAGCGCCTGTAGAATTCGGCGAGCCGCTCGTCGTCATCGAATAAGACGACCATCTGGTCAGAAGAACTTCGGCTTATTCAATGAACGGGCAGCAAAGCGCAATGTTTCAAAAGATACTCATAGCCAATCGTGGCGAAATCGCTCTTCGTGTGCTCAGAGCTTGTAAAGAGCTGGGCATCAAGACGGTCGCAGTTCACTCAACGGCAGATGCTGATGCAATGCACGTTCGCCTTGCCGACGAAAGCGTTTGCATTGGACCTCCTCCATCACGCGACAGCTATCTGAATATTCATCAAATCGTTGCCGCCTGCGAAATCACAGGCGCGGATGCAATCCATCCGGGCTACGGCTTCCTGTCGGAAAATGCCAAGTTTGCTGAAATTCTTGAAGCACACGGCATTACCTTCATCGGACCAACCTCGTCGCATATCCGCATCATGGGCGATAAGATCGAAGCCAAGCGCACTGCAAAGCGCCTTGGTATTCCTGTCGTGCCGGGTTCGGACGGTGGCGTTACCGATGATGTTGAAGCTGCTCGCGTTGCCAAGGAAATCGGCTACCCTGTCATCATCAAGGCATCTGCTGGTGGTGGTGGACGTGGTATGAAGGTCGCGAAAACCGAGGAAGACCTCTCTGTAGCGCTCTCAACCGCTCGTACCGAAGCCGGTGCAGCATTTGGTGACGACGCAGTCTACATCGAGAAGTATCTCGAAAAGCCGCGTCACATCGAAGTTCAGGTCATGGGCGACGGTGCTGGTAACGCAATCCATCTGGGCGAACGCGACTGCTCCTTGCAACGCCGCCACCAGAAGGTCTGGGAAGAAGCCAATTCTCCAGCGCTCAACGCAGAAGCACGCCACAAGATCGGCATGATCTGCGCCAACGCTGTGGCCGATCTCGGCTATCGCGGTGCGGGTACGATCGAATTCCTTTATGAAAACGGTGAGTTCTATTTCATTGAAATGAACACCCGTTTGCAGGTGGAACATCCGGTCACCGAAGCCATCACCGGCATCGATCTTGTTCATGAACAGATTCGTGTGGCCGCTGGTCTCGGCCTTTCGGTCAAGCAGGACGATGTGCGCTTCTCGGGTCACGCTATCGAGTGCCGCATCAATGCAGAAGATCCGCGCAACTTTACGCCATCGCCGGGTCTTATCACGCATTACCACACTCCAGGCGGTCTCGGCATTCGCGTGGATTCGGGCGTCTATTCCGGCTACCGCATCCCGCCTTACTATGACAGCCTTATCGGCAAGCTCATCGTACACGGTCGCAACCGTGTCGAATGCATGATGCGTCTGCGTCGTGCGCTTGATGAGTTCGTGGTCGATGGCGTCAAGACGACCCTGCCCCTGTTCCAGGACCTGATTTCCAATCAGGACATTGCCAATGGCGACTATGACATTCATTGGCTGGAAAAATATCTGGCCAAGCAGTCAGAAACACCAGGTGCATAAGTAAAGTGACCGCAGGAGCTTCCCCGGACGACTATTCGATCGAGCCGGAACTGCTCCTGCGGGCCTATTCCACCGGGGTTTTCCCGATGGCCGAAGAAGCGGATGATCCGGAGATTTTCTGGGTTCGTCCTGAGAAGCGCGGCATCATCCCGCTTGATGGCTTTCACATCCCGAAAAGCCTGCAAAAAACAATCCGACAAGCTATTTTTGAGATCAGGCTCGATAGTGATTTCGAGGGCGTTATCGACGGCTGCGCAAGTGGCTCCGGTGAGCGTGCACGCACATGGATCAATGGTCCGATCCGCGAAGCATACGGCAAGCTGTTTGAAGGTGGACATTGTCACACGGTCGAAGCATGGCATGACGGACAACTTGTCGGTGGGCTTTATGGCGTCACGCTTGGCCGCGCATTCTTTGGCGAGAGCATGTTTACACGGAAACGCGATGCCTCAAAGGTTTGCCTTGCCTATCTGGTGGAACATCTGAACCGGCAAGGGTTCGTCCTGCTCGATACGCAATTCACAACCGCTCATCTGGAGCGCTTCGGTGCGATAGAGGTAAGGCGTAAAAAATACGAAGTGATGCTTGAGCAAGCGCTTCAAGGCGACGCTACGTTCTGACGATGTATCGGGCAGTTTTATTTAAACTGCGCCATCACAATCGTTTGGCTTTTGGCAGTGCGTCTCCGCTTAATTATTTACGCTGATCCGGTGGCGGAACTTCAGACTTCTGCTTGCAGTCCTTCAACCACACGTCATAAATCGGGTGCTCAACAGCATTGAGACCGGGACTATCGGCAAACATCCAACCAGTGAAAATACGTCTGATCTTACGATCCAGCGTAATTTCATCGACTTCGACGAAGCCATCGGTGCGTGGCGCTTCATTTTCGGTGCGGGAATAGCAAACTTTTGGCGTCACCTGCAGCGCACCAAATTGCACAGTCTCGTTGATATAAACGTCAAAACTCGTGATGCGACCTGTAATCTTGTCCAGCCCCGAAAACTCGGCCACTGGGTTTGATATCCGTTCGGCCTGAGCAAGCTGAATGCCGCTTGTGCTTGAAAGAAGCGCGATCAGGGCAACCTGTGCCACCTTGCTGATCCAGTTCTTTCCATTGCCAGCCCTGCCGGGAGAATGCTTCGTCAAAACGGATATCCGCATCAAAATGGTGAATTAAAAAGCCGGAATAATTCCTAAGCATGAAATGTGACGATTCGTTGCCCTGCTGCAAGCAGCAATGAACCCACAGCGCCTGTGCGGCACCTCTATCCTCAAAACCTTTTGCAAACTGGCAATCGGAGATGAAAAATCCGGCGTGAAATGTCACGCCGGACCACAATTTCGGTATTTTAGTTGCCTGGTGTCCAGGCGTCGTATTCGCCGGTCACACGCGGACGCTCAGCAGGTTGCGTACCCGGAATAGCGATCGAACCTTTTGGGCGATACGCCAGCGGTGAACCCGTGAGGTTCTGCAAATGTGGCTTCTGCCAGTCGCGCGGCTGGTAATCTTCCTTGCTTGGCGGTGTATCAACGCGGTGATGCATCCAGCCATGCCAACCCGGAGGAATTGCGCTTGCTTCTGCATAGTCATTGAAAATGACCCAACGACGTGTGCGACCTTCAGAGTCCTTGCCACCCTGATAGTAGACATTGCCGAACTCGTCCTCGCCTACGCGCTCGCCCTTGCGCCACGTATGAAGGCGGGTGCCGAGCGTCTGGCCATTCCACCAGGTGAAGACTTGTATAAGAAATTTCTTCATGACCTATCCAGATCCGTTTTCGCCACAGGCAGAGTGACTGCTGGGTTTTGAACGCTTATGGCCCTATCGAAAGACCAAGGCAAGGGGCAAGTTGCCGCTGTCACAAGAGTATGATGCAGCGACAAGCCGAATTTACGTGTTGCATTATCCTACGCAAAACCGCTTCGCACTTTTGCTGGAAATGTTTTGTTTCTACGCATTTACCTCACGCAAAACCGCTTCGCACTTTTGCTGGAAATGCTTTTTACATAGACCAGCCTTCAAGAGACTTTTCCATAATAAGCACTGGCTCCTTGCAATTGGGGTCGCCCCAATCTTCGCTACGGCCGACCTGTGCATAGCCCTTGCGTTCATAGAAGCGGACTGACTTTGCATTCCGCTCGATCACTTCAAGCCGCATCGTATTTACACCGGGAAAGGCCATTTCAACTTCTGCCAGAAGCATGGTGCCAATACCCTGCACCTGCGCATCAGGGCGAACATAAAGCTGATGAAGCGAGGCTTTGCCATCGCCAGTCTGACTTGCGAAAGCCATTCCATCGATGCCGCCTGCGCCATTATCGGCAACGATGAATTCCGAGTATGGCTTTTTCAGATTGGCTTTCAAAGCTGCAACGGAATGCCATTGACCGGTAACGGTATTCACCATCTCTCGGCCAATAATATCGTCAAAGGTCGCGTGCCAGGTTGAAACCAGGAGTTCATGCACGGCCTTCAGATCGGCTTCACTGGCGCTGCGAACCCACATTATTCTTCAATCCCAAGCTTGGACTTGACCAGATCGTTGACGGCCTGCGGGTTAGCCTTGCCACCTGTTGCCTTCATCACCTGACCAACGAACCAACCAGCCATTGTTGGCTTTGCCTTGGCCTGCTCAACCTTGTCCGGGTTAGCTGCGATGATATCGTCAACTGCCTTTTCGATAGCGCCGGTGTCAGTAACCTGCTTCATGCCGCGTTCTTCAACGAGGCTCTTCGGATCACCACCTTCGTTCCAGACGATCTCGAACAGAT
Source organism: Brucella sp. HL-2 (assembly GCF_025846885.2). NCBI lineage: Bacteria > Pseudomonadati > Pseudomonadota > Alphaproteobacteria > Hyphomicrobiales > Brucellaceae > Brucella > Brucella sp. HL-2. The sequence goes on from NZ_JAOYTK010000008.1 coordinate 39,205, forward strand.
CCTTGGCGATCTTGCCGGAAATCGTGCCGTCCTTGATGAGATCGATAATCGCACCAAGCTGATCTGGCGAAACTGGCGATTCTTCAATGTCCTTGCCAGCCTTGTTCAGCGCGCCAAGAAGATCATTGATGACCCAGTTCGCAGCGGCCTTACCGTCGCGGCCTTCAGCAACCGCTTCATAATAGTCAGCGATGGCTTTTTCAGTGACCAGAATCGATGCGTCATAGATCGAAATGCCGAGTTTTTCGACGAGGCGGTCTTTCTTGACGTCTGGCAGTTCCGGCAATTCAGCGGCAAGCGCATCGACAAATGCCTGATCGAATTCAAGCGGCAAAAGATCTGGATCCGGGAAATAGCGATAATCGTGCGCTTCTTCCTTCGAGCGCATCGAACGCGTTTCACCTTTTACAGGATCAAACAGGCGGGTTTCCTGATCGATAGAGCCGCCATCTTCCAGAATACCGATCTGGCGACGTGCTTCATATTCAATGGCCTGCCCGACAAAGCGGATGGAATTGACGTTCTTGATTTCGCAACGTGTGCCGAACTCACCACCTGGACGACGCACGGAAACGTTCACGTCGGCACGCATTGAGCCTTCGTCCATATTGCCATCGCAAGTGCCGAGATAACGGACAATCGTGCGCAGCTTGGTCAAATAGGCACGGGCCTCATCAGACGAACGCAGGTCAGGTTTGGAGACGATTTCCATCAGCGCCACGCCAGAGCGGTTCAAATCAACATAAGACATCGTCGGATGCTGATCGTGAATCGACTTGCCGGCATCCTGTTCGAGATGGAGCCGTTCAATGCCGATCTCGACATCTTCGAACTGCCCCTTATTGTCGGGGCCGACCGAGATCATGATCTTGCCTTCGCCAACAATCGGCTGCTTGAACTGCGAAATCTGATAACCCTGCGGCAGATCGGGATAGAAGTAGTTCTTGCGGTCGAATACCGACTTCAGATTGATCTGCGCATTGAGGCCGATACCCGTACGTACGGCCTGCTTGACGCATTCCACATTAATGACAGGCAACATGCCCGGCATCGCCGCATCAACCAGAGACACATTGGCATTCGGAGCTGCGCCAAACGATGTAGAAGCGCCTGAGAACAGTTTCGACTCGGACGTGACCTGAGCGTGGACTTCCATGCCAATGACGATTTCCCAGTCGCCGGTGGCGCCAGAGATGAAGCGTTTTGGTTCGGGCGTACGCGTATCAATAAGGGTCATAGTAACTCGTCTATCTCTTCCTGTGCGACGCAATGCGCAGCAAAAATTCTATCTGACTTTGGCTAAAACAAACGGGGGAGACTGGCAAGCCTTCTCTGCCATTCACGGCAATTTGCTCAGGGATTCATAGGCTTTTAGGCCGAAAGAACGTCGTCAAAACCAATTCGTCTGTAAAGCCGTTCAGCACCAGAGGGATTGTTCGGTTCAACTTTCAGACTGACTTTATGCTGTCCACGGTGAAAGAAAAGCCCAAGAACGTGGAGCAGTAGCGCCTCGCCTATTCCTTCTCGTCGCCTGTCTGGATCGACAACCAGATCCTTTATAAAGGCGCTGTTCCAGCATTGCACAAAAGCGATAACTCGATCAGACCGATCCAGTACCGGGACAACAAAGTCCGGATCATACTCGCTATCTGAGATCAATCCACGGTGCCACGTTTCAAAATCCGCTACTGAACCGCCTCCATTCGTATAGGAATTGACCAGCAATGCATGGGTGCGCTGAGCATATTCTTCAGAGAATGCACCTATCGCAACATCTGTCGGCCACACAGGTTTACGTGGCTCTTCCTGCATCGTCAGCGCCAAATGAAGATATGGCAAATTGATCACGTCATAGCTCCTTCGATCGCGGATTAAACTACAAATAAAAAGGCCGCGCTGTGCGCGGCCTTTTTATTAAATTTGAGAAAAGAAGAATTAAGCCTCTTCAGACTTGTCTTCTGCCTTCTTCTTAGGAGCGGCTTTCTTCTTAGCAGCAGCCTTCTTGGCTGGCTTTGCTTCCGACGCATCATCTTCGTCTTCTGCAGTAAGCTCTTCCTTCGAGACCTTCTTGTCGGTCACGTTGATGTTTGCGAGCAGATGGTCAACGACCTTTTCTTCAAAGATCGGTGCGCGAAGGTTAGCAACGGCATCCGGCGTCTTGCGCAGGAATTCGTAGATTTCCTTTTCCTGACCTGGGTAACGACGTACCTGATCGTAAACAGCGCGCTGCAGTTCTTCTTCAGAAACTTCTACGCCAGCCTTTTCACCGATTTCGGAGAGAACCAGACCGAGACGAACGCGACGTTCAGCAAGCTTGCGATATTCTTCGCGAGCAGCTTCTTCAGTGGTTCCTTCGTCTTCGAACGTGCGGCCAGCCTGCTGCAGGTCGAAGTTGATCTGCTGCCAGATGTTGTTGAATTCTGCGTCAACAAGCTTCTCTGGGGTTTCGAACTGGTAATCGCCATCGAGAGCGTCGAGAATCTGACGCTTTACCTTCTGACGAGTGATCTGGCCGTACTGGCTTTCGATCTGCTCACGAACAACCTGACGCAGACGCTCAAGCGATTCGATGCCGAGCTTCTTTGCGGTTTCGTCGTCGAGAACGAGTTCGTTTGGCTTGGCAACTTCCTTCACGGTGATGTCGAAGGTTGCTTCCTTACCTGCGAGATGGGCTGCGCCATACTCAGCTGGGAAAGTTACGTTGATGACCTTCTCATCGCCAGCCTTGACGCCAACGAGCTGCTCTTCAAAGCCAGGAATGAACTGGCCCGAACCGAGGATGAGCTGCGCATCAGTGTCTGCGCCACCATCAAATGGTTCGCCATCAAGCTTGCCGAGATAGTCGATCGTTACGCGATCTTCATTTTCGGCCTTGCCCTTTTTGGTTTCAAAAGTGCGGGTCGATGAAGCAACGCGCTTAACCTGTTCGTCAACTTCTTCATCAGCGATGTCTACGACTTCACGGGTTACCGCGATCTTCGAGAAATCCTTGACTTCGATAGCTGGCAGAACTTCGTAGTTCAGCGAGAAAACGAAATCAGCCTTGCCGTCGAGAACCTGTTCGGCTTCTTTTTCGTCTTCCGACATAGAAACGACTGGCTGGGTTGCCGATTTTTCGTTGCGCTCAGCGAGGATCGAGCGCGACGAATCGTTGAGGATTTCGTTCACGATCTCAGCCATGAAGGACTTGCCGTAGGTCTTGCGCAGGTGTGCCGTTGGCACTTTGCCTGGACGGAAACCATTGATCTTGGCGCGACCACGCGCAGTTTCGAGCCGCTCAGCGAGCTTGGCTTCGAGATCTCCGGCCGGAACCACGACTTTAATCTCGCGCTTCAGCCCTTCATTGAGCGTTTCGGTAACCTGCATGTTCAAACCTTCACTTCTTGTCATTGTCCCGCCGTTACCGGCGCTTATGCCTCGTCGCGGGAGAGAAATTCTTTTGCCTTAAGGCAGTTGGTGCGGATAGAGGGACTCGAACCCCCACGGTCTCCCGCCAGAACCTAAATCTGGTGCGTCTACCAATTTCGCCATATCCGCCTCTGAACCGAAGTGCACTCCACCGAATGCACTAAATTCGCCTCAGATAATGAACCGCCTCTCGAAAGCGCGCGTCTCTATATCATTCAATTTTCCCGGTTCAAAGGAAAAAAGCCGTTTTACCGGCATTGATTTGCCAGCTCTTTCAAGCCGAAGCGCTTTCGTTCTGTCCGCCCCTATATAGCGATCTTATAGCCTTAGCCAAGCCCCTTTTCTTCAAGGGCGATATTAATAGAGCGGCTCCTGGTAAAGTTGCTTGCCGTTATCGCGCAAAGCTTTCATCACAGCGGTGCCCGTATCATCGACGGCAACTACCGCAGTGATATCCAAATCACGCTGGCTATCCTCTATTACACGGCCCTCACCTTCGGGTACGTAATAGCGTTCTATGCCGTAACGCATGTTGATTGTCGCATCCGGGAAATCGGAGATGGCGTAGGTCGATTGTCCGCGAATCTGAGCTTCATCAGAAGCTAAGTCTGCAAACGGCGTGAACGACGCGCGCGAAATATTCCATATTCCTTTGTCGTCAGGCTTCACCGCGACATAAACAGTGCGAGAACCGTCGGCAGGGGTCCCCTGAATAATCTTGCGATCAATCGATGTAATATCATAGCCAAGGATCACATAATCGCCGCGCATCAGATCGCGAGGATCAACAGGCCGCGTCTGCAACACAATCTCATGGCCAGAACGCAGTACCGAAGCCCGCTTCTCGATGCTCGCATACAGAATGCCTGTCTGCAGCACTGCAGTAATAACCGCGCCCGCGTAGAGCCATTTCCTTCTTATTATGCTCATGGCTGCACCTCCACTGCGCGCTTTCGCCCGAACCTGCTCTCCATACGACGCACAAAGGCCGCAAGCAGTAACACCAGCACGCCAGCAGTGAGGAAGAAGCCAGACGTACCGATCATCGAGCCGACGGTCGTGAAGGCGAGGTAAAGCACTTCAACTGAGAAGGCTGCGTAAGCAATCGAGCGCAAGCTGCCGTTGTCACGTCCACATATGGCCAGCGCTCCGATGGAAAGCGCGAGAATGAGGATTCCATAGACGACGTCTTGCGTGACGGCCTGGTTGAAGATCGAGGAAATCATTTTGTCGACCTGAAGAATGCCAAGTGCCAGAAGAGCAAGCAGCAAACCGTAGGAAGCCAGAGGATGCGCAAACCGCGTCAGCTTTTGAAGAGCTTCATGTGCAAATGCATCTGCCAGCATCAGGGCGATACCGATTATCAACATCATGCCGAGAATCGCTCGGCTTTCATGTTCCGAATAAAGAAGAACAGCCCAACCCAAAACAAACAGGCACCAGAGATGCGCAGCGTGACGAGATCGCGTAAAACGCGCAGCGCCCGCGCCCACCAGAACCAACAAAGGCCCCATCCAGCGATAGCTGAGATCGCCATAGTCATTATCGAAAGCATATGTAGACAGATAGAAGCATGCGACTCCTGCACCGAAAGCAGTCAGCACCGGCGAACGCAACAGGAAGGCAGAAGCCAAGACACCGCCTGCCCAGACCAGTGCTGCCGAATGCACATCACCCGACAGATGATACATCTGACCGACGAGCGCTATGCCCGCACCAAAGGATGATGCCGCCACTATATAAAGCGCTTGCGGCAATAGCCTGTCGCCACGCGACTGCCGCCATGCCCCACCGAGATAACAAGCCCAGATCAATACAAAGATCAGGCCAATGCGCATGATGCGTGGCATGTCCTGCCAGTTCGCTGCAATCAGCATGATGACCGCAGCTCCCAGCAATAATCCGCCAAGCGTCGCGAGAACCGAGCCGAGACTGAACCGGGGACCACGTTTTTCGAGATCAACATTCAGGCGCGATGCCGTTTCAGCATCGATAAGTCCTTCATGCTGCCAGCGCTCAATCAGGCGCTCTACAGATACTGAAAACGACAAAACAACTCCCGAACAATCTATCCGTTGATGTCACCAACTTACCAAGTGGCTGAGAACATATAGGAAACTCGCCAGTCGGCAAATAGTTAGAGCAAATCAGTTTGAGGCAAATTTGTGCCTGACCAGTCTAATCGATTTAGCGCGTCGTGCAGAACCCGCAAGGCAGCTATGCAAACTCGGGTCTGCAAGTAGCGAAAACAATGAGTTATATAATGGGCAACAAACAAGATGAATTGATCACCAGTTCCTCAACGATGAAGGAATAATACCATGAACCTCTTCCGCTCTTACAACAACTGGCGCCGTTACCGCGATACCGTTAACGAGCTGAACCAGCTCTCGACTCGCGAACTTAACGACCTTGGCATTTCCCGCGCAGACATCCCATATGTAGCGCGTCAGTCCAAGGCACGCTAATCAGATTTCAGTTTCCTGAGCCTGAATCCTCCTCCCATCAGGCTCGGTTCGTCGCAAAGCACTCCTCCTCCCATGCTTTGCGATACCAAGACCGGTCTCTCCTCCTCCCAATTCCGGTCTGACAATAATGGCATCCGTCGCACCTCCTCCCGCGCCGGATGCCATTTGTGTTTCTGGCATCTAATTACGAACCTCTGACGCTCATCTCCCATTGAAGGCGACATGCAAAGGCGGTAAGGGATTTGCCATGTCAAAAGATACCGATTTCTCCCCCGTACATGTTGTTGGTGGCGGCCTCGCCGGCTCTGAAGCCGCGTGGCAAATTGCGCAGGCTGGCGTTCCTGTTATCCTGCATGAAATGCGTCCCGTCCGTGGCACAGATGCGCATAAGACAGAGCAGCTGGCAGAGCTGGTTTGTTCAAATTCTTTCCGTTCGGATGACGCAGAGACCAACGCTGTAGGCGTGCTCCACGCCGAGATGCGCCTTGCAGGCTCGCTGATCATGGCTTGTGCGGATGCAAATCAGGTTCCAGCCGGCGGTGCTTTGGCTGTTGATCGCGAAGGTTTTTCGCAGGCGGTAACCGCAAAACTTGAAGCCCATCCACTCATCACCATTGAGCGCGAAGAAATCGCGGGCCTGCCACCGGAAGAATGGGGCACGGCGATTGTGGCAACCGGCCCGCTGACGGCGCCATCACTGGCTGAAGCCATTCAGGCACAGACTGGCGCCGATGCACTGGCATTTTTCGATGCGATTGCGCCGATTGTGCATTTTGATTCGATCAATATGGATATTTGCTGGTTCCAGTCGCGCTACGACAAGGTCGGCCCCGGAGGTACCGGCAAGGATTACATCAACTGCCCCATGGATAAGGAGCAGTATGAGGCTTTTGTCGCAGCACTGATCGAAGGCGATACGACTGAGTTCAAGGAATGGGAAGGTACGCCCTATTTCGACGGCTGCCTGCCGATTGAAGTCATGGCCGAACGCGGCGCCGAAACATTGCGCCATGGACCGATGAAGCCAATGGGCCTTACCAATGAGCATAACCCGACAGTGAAAGCCTATGCGGTCGTGCAATTGCGTCAGGATAATGCGCTTGGCACGCTCTACAATATGGTCGGTTTCCAGACGAAGCTGAAATACGGCTCGCAAACCGGTATCTTCAAGATGATCCCCGGCCTTGAGAATGCAGAGTTCGCACGTCTTGGTGGGCTGCATCGCAACACTTATCTCAATTCGCCGGTGCTACTTGATAACGTACTGCGGTTGAAATCGCGCCAATCCCTGCGTTTTGCGGGCCAGATTACCGGCTGCGAAGGCTACGTCGAATCATCTGCAATTGGCCTGCTTGCAGGACGTTTTACCGCCGCTGAAAAGCTCGGAAATACTCCTGTTGCGCCACCACAGACCACAGCTTTCGGTGCGCTTCTCGGCCACATCACCGGCGGTCACATCGTTGCTGACGATGAAGAACCCGGCAAGCGCTCTTTCCAGCCAATGAATGTGAATTTCGGATTGTTTCCGCCGATTGACGTTCCAAAGCCGGAAGGCAAGCGTCTGCGCGGCAAGGAAAAGACGATTGCTAAAAAGCGCGCATTGTCTGCTCGCGCACTCGCTGATTTCCAGGAATGGCTGGATAATAACGCATAGTTTTGAAAGAAAATGTAAATCAAAGACTTAAGGCGGTTCTCTTGAAAAAGAAAACCGCCCTATCTTTTAGAAACCAGCTCTGAACATCAGCCATTGTTTGCGCAGCGCTGAAAGGTCAGCAACCTGATCAGCCGCCTTGTCCCCCAGTCGTTCAATCGACTTCAGATAAGCAGGGACTAGCGCCAACGGTAAGAATGCCGGAGCGAGACTTTTGGGCAAAGCCTGTCTGGATTTCTCAAAAATCACGAGATGTTCACGTGCGAGAGCCGTCATCACGCTAATCACACGCCCATGTGCCGACTTGTCTTCATTGCCAAGGAAGGCCTCGCGCGTCACACCAACGGCCTGTAACATATCTGCAGGGACATAAAGCTGTCCGCGACGCCGATGGATCGGCATCAGACGCAACAGACCCGTCACAGCCTGCGCAACGCCTGCATGTCCCGCTGTCTCAGCATGAGACTGGGCTGCATCACGGTCGAGGATGAAACCTGCCAGCTGAATGAGAGCGGAAGCGGTCTCACCACAGTAGCCTTCAAGATCGTTCCTACTTGGTATCGGATCGTCATAAAGGTCAAAAATCCGCGCTTCGCAATAATTGTCGAATGCAGAACGCGGCAGATCATATTTGGTGATTGTTTCAATCAGAGCTGCGGCAACCGGATGAGCATCTGCACTGCCCCTTGCCTCACCATTGAGAAGATCGCGCCACCATTGCAGACGCACTTCGCCGGGCAGTGGCTCGTGAACCAGATCGCGAATGCGGGCGATTTCCGCATTGAACGCGTAAAGTGCTGCAAGCGCGCCGCGTTTATCCTCCGGCGCATAAAGCACCGAAAGATAACGATCCCGGTCGGCTTCGCGCAGAAGCGCCAAGCAATGTGCCTCATTCTGGTTCATGAAAATCAGTCTACAGCAATCAGTGCAGCGGCAACTGCGCGATCTTCAGCGAGCAGCACATTATAAGTGCGGACCGCAGCACCTGTGCTCATTGGATCGGACGAAATACGGTGTTCACGAAGCACAGCGCGCACGTCTTCCGGAATGCGGCGCAAATCCATACCCGTACCGACCAGGAGGATTTCTATATCGTTCGCCTGCTCAAGAATGGCACCCAGATCATGGCGCGATATAATTGGCGGTGTCTGTGGGTCCCAGCCATGAATACCCGACGGCAAACAGAGAATAGACCCCTTGTGCGACATATCTGCAAAGCGAAAGCCGCCATTGCCATATGCATCAATAGGTGCCCGGCCCGGAAAATGGGCTTCGCGAATTTCTATGCCTTTTGCCATGTCAGAGCATTTCCAGTTTGGATTGAGTCATTAGAAATGCTCTATCCATTTGTTTTACGCGCATCTTGTCCGAAAACCGTTTCACACTTTTCGGGATGCGCTCTAACTGTCCAGATTGAGCGATTGTGCAAGATCGTCGCCCATCGCATCATCTCCTTCGGCTGCACGCGGCTTGAGGCCAAACTGTACAAGCAGAGGTGCTGCAATAAAGATCGAAGAATAAGTCGCCACGATAATGCCGACGCTCAGTGCCAGTGCGAACATACGAATATCCGCTCCACCGAACATATAGAGCGGAATATGTGCAATGAAAGTCACAAAGGCGGTAGGCAAGGTGCGTGACAGTGTCTGATTGATCGAGGCGTCGATAATCGCGGGCAATGGCGCGCTGCTATAACGGCGCAGATTTTCCCGCACGCGGTCATAGATGACGATCGTATCATTGAGCGAGTAGCCGATAATGGTCAGAACGGCGGCAACGCTCCACAAATTGAATTCCATTCGGAATACAATGAATACACCGGCCAGAATGATAACGTCGTGCAGGGTCGATAACACAGCACCGAGTGCCAGCTGCCAGCGGAATCTTATCCAGACATAGATGAAGATACCTGCCAGCGAGAGAAATAGCGCCAGAAGCCCCGCCTGTGACAGCTGTTCCGAAACCGTTGGACCGACAACCTCGACGCGCTGGAACGAATAATCCTGTTCGAACTCACCACGTAGTTTGACGGCAACGGTCTGCTCCGCATCGTCGCCCACTTCCTGACTGCCGATGATCACGAGCGCCGAACGTGGCGACTTGGCAGGAAGAACGCGCGCGCTTTCGATATTGAGTTCGCTCATACGTTCTTCAATATCCGGCAGATTTGCATCGCCGCTACGGGCCTGCAATTCAACCATCGAACCACCACGGAAATCGATGCCGTAGTTGAGGCCGATATTGACGAAAAGTGCCACAACGATCGCACTCGCCAGAACAGAAATGCCAAGCGTTACGAACTGCAGGCGCATGAACGGGATATGCGTAACTGTCGGAACCAGTTTCAGACGACGCTTGGGGATTTCTTTCGGTTTCGCCGTGCGCACCCATTGGGCAATCAGCAAGCGCGTGAAGGTCAGCGTGGTAAATAGCGTCGTGCCAATACCGATTGTAACAGTCAGCGCGAAGCCATGAACCGGACCAGAGCCAAGCAGGAACAGCACCAGAGCTGCAATCATTGTCGTGAGATTGGCGTCGACAATCGTCGAAAGTGCGCGATAAAAGCCGGATTCCATTGCCTGAACAACGGAATAACCTTTGCGGCGGTCTTCCCGAACGCGTTCATAAATAAGAATGTTGGCATCGACGGCCATGCCGATAATCAGCACCAAACCCGCGACACTCGCCAACGTAATAGATGCACCGATCAGCGATATGATCGCGATCAGGATAATCATGTTGACGGCGAGCGCCACCATGGCGATGACGCCAAGTATGCCGTAGGAAAGCACCATGAAAAGACCGACGAGCAAGGCGGCCAGCAGTGCTGCGGAAACAGCAGCACTTGCATAGTCGTCACCCAACGCCGAAGCAATTGTGCGTTCTTCCAGAACAGAAACTGCCTGTGGCAGCGCACCGGACCGCAGAACAACTGACATATTGTTGGCGGACTGCAGATCGAACGCGCCTGAAATCTGCAATTCATTTGTATCGAGCGGTTCGCTCACAACAGGTGCAGAAACAACCTGATTATCGACGACGATTGCAAAGCTTTTGCCGATGGCCTGAGTGGTCGCTGCAGCCAGATTGCTGCGCCCCTTCTCATCCAGCGTCAGCGTGATGATTGGTTCATTGTCGTCTTCAGAAAGTGTGGCTTTGGCATCCGTAACGTCAGCCCCTGTAAACACAGGCTCGTTTTTCACAAGATAACCAATAGGCGGGTCATCATAAGAATAAACAACCGTGCTGTCGGCAGGCGGCGTTCCGCGAATAGCATCGTCGGGCGAAACGCTGTCGTCAACTGCGCGGAAGGAAAGATTGCCACGGATGCTGAGAATGTCTTTTAGAAGCTGAGCGTCATAAAGGCCGGGAACTTCAACGCGAATGCGATTGCGTCCCTCTTCCTCGACAATGGGATTGCCATAGCCAAGTTCTTCAAGACGCTGGCGCATGATCTCTTTGGTGCGATCAAGATCGCCCCTACCAGCATTCTGCACCTGAAGCACAAGACGGGAACCACCGGAAAGATCAAGTCCAAGCGCGACCTGCTTTGTGGGCAAAAATCCGGGCAGATTTGCCAGTGTTTCACGCGAGAAAAAATTAGGCGACGCAATGAGGAAGCTGGCAATAATTGCCAACCAGATCAGAGCCGACTTCCAACGTGAAAAATAAAGCATCGAACAGCAATTCCGTTTCGGCTTGGGTAGAGCGTGCCGGAGCGTACGTGTTACAAACGGCTCTCCAGCTTGGCGAATGGGTCACAATATATGACCCACACGCGATAATGAGCGAGCCCCGGTTATGGAAACCTTACCGGACTCGCGTAATCTGATAAAAATTACTTGTTCTTGTTGTCGGCGACTGGTTCGCCCTTGACCCGCACTTCGGAAAGAGCGCTGCGCAGAACGCGAATGCGAACGCCTTCAGCGATTTCAACGTCGAGTTCGCCGTCGTCGTGGACCTTCTGGACCTTACCGACAATGCCGCCACCGGTCACAACCGTATCGCCGCGACGAACTGCTGCCAGCATTTCCTGACGCTTCTTCATCTGGGTCCGCTGTGGGCGGATGATGAGAAAGTACATGATTACAAAGATCAGGACGAAAGGCAGAATGCTCATGAGCATGTCTGGCCCGGCGCCGCCGCCGGAGGCTTGTGCAAAAGCCGGTGTTACGAACATTAGGAACTCCTCTGAAGTCTCGAAGACAAATTCTTTACGGCATTACAATGGTTAGCGCGTCAATTGCAACCGGCGAAGGCCCTACTGCGCCAAGGTCGCACACTTTTCCCGCCCGCTGTGGCATGTTAAGCCCTGATCCTCACTATTTGAGGGCTTGGAATGACCACCGAAAATATACTCAGCCAGAAACTGGACCGACTGATCGCTGCACTGGAGCGTATTGCTCCACCACAACCAACCGTACCCGACCTTGAAGCAGCCGATTGCTTCGTCTGGGCACCCGAGCGTCTAACACTCGACCCCGTCAGCCGCGTTAATCGCGTCGATATCTCGCTCATTCGTGGCGTTGATTTGGTGCGTGACCAGCTCGTTGACAATACCCGACGTTTTGCAAAAGGCTATCCGGCGAATAATGTCCTGCTCTGGGGCGCGCGCGGCATGGGCAAATCATCGCTCGTCAAAGCGGCACAAGCCAGCGTCAATGCAGAGCAGACCGAAAAGCTGCCATTGAAGCTTGTTGAAATTCATCGTGAAGACATCGACAGCCTCCCTGCCCTGATGAACATCATCAAGGAAACGCCGTATCGCTTCATCCTGTTCTGCGACGATCTTTCTTTTGATCACGATGATACGTCCTACAAATCGCTGAAGGCAGCGCTCGAAGGCGGCGTCGAAGGGCGCCCGGACAATGTGATCTTCTATGCAACGTCCAATCGCCGCCATCTGATGCCGCGCGATATGATTGACAATGAGCGTTCGACCGCCGTCAATCCGTCTGAAGCCATTGAGGAAAAAGTATCACTGTCAGATCGTTTCGGCCTTTGGCTCGGCTTCCACAAATGCAGCCAGGACGACTATCTCGCGATGGTTGATGGTTATGCAGCACACTACAAGCTGGATTATGATCCGCAGGCGATGCACGCAGAAGCCCTGACCTGGGCGACGACACGTGGCAATCGTTCTGGTCGTGTTGCATGGCAGTATATTCAGGATCTTGCTGGTCGTATGGGCAAAGCGATGTAAAGAAAAAGGCGGGTCTAACCCGCCTTTCTTATTCCGTCGAACCGTTTTCGATCAAGATTCCAGATACTTGGAAGGATTGACCGGTGATGAATTCTTGCGCACTTCGAAGTGCAGCTTAGGCGATTTTGCGTTCCCACTCATACCGGACTTCGCTATGTCCTCGCCACGACGAACCTTCTGACCGCGCTGCACGAGAATCTGGCTGTTATGGCCATAGACTGTAACCAGTCCATTGTCGTGACGGATCAGAACCGTCTGACCGAACTCCTTCAAGCCGTCGCCTGCATAGATGACAACGCCATTTTCAGCGGCCTTAACAGCGGTACCTTCCGGAACCATGATGTCGATACCGTCATTAACTGAAGTGCCATCACGCTGGCCGAAGCTTGCAAGAACGCGGCCACGAACTGGCCAACGCATCTGCGAAATGCCCGTTGAAGATGGAGCAGCCGACTGATCCTTCTCAGCGTCTTCGATCACCTTATTGCTCGCCTGTGGTGGCGTATAAGGCTTCACATTTGACGCGGCATCAGGCGCCACTGATGCAGTTTGCACTGGCGCTGCTGCGGCTGGTTTTGCTGGCTGCGGTGAAACCGCTGCAACCTGTGTTGCACCACCGGCGGCTGATGGAATTGCCAGAGACTGACCGACACGAATTGCACCGTTGGTAAGGCCATTCGCCTGCTTTAGCTGTTCAACCGGTACGTTGTGCTTTTGTGCAATGGAGAAAAGCGAATCGCCGGACTTAACTGTGTAAGCACCACCTGCTGCGGCAGTTTGCGGAGCTGCAACAGGAGCTTGCGCCTGCGGTGCAGCAGCATGGTTAGCGGCCGGCAATGGAACGCCATTTGCCGTTGCTGGCAACTGCCCGAGAACGTTTGATTTCGCATTAGCGGCTGCATTGTTTGCAGCACCGGCGGCGCTTGCCACCTGAGTTCCAGCATTGTTCACAGCGCCATTCACACGATTGGCGGCCATGTCTTGAGCCTGATTAACCTGATTCTGTGCCTGCGTTGCCGCAGCCACAACCGGCGCAGAGGACACTGGCGGCAGACTGTTACGCTGAACCGACCCGCTCGAAACCGGCTGGGCGGCCGCCACCGGCGCAGATGCATAAACATCGCCGGCAGGCTGTTGTTGCACAACACGCTGATTAGACGTGGAGCCAGTATAAAGGCCATCCGTGAAGCGCATCGTATCGGCGCTGCACCCTGCACCAAAACCGGCAATCAGAACGATCGCTGCATTCCGCAGGAGACGTTCGGACGTATGCTGCAATATTGGAAAACGCATGTTCAACTCGCCCATACTCTAATACTCACTTGGACTCATTAAAACGCGTTAATGTTACTCGCTGGTTAAGAATCGAGATTTCTTCGAAAAAATATTCACCAATTAAATACCATAAGCGCACAAAAGCGTTTTTTTGCTCGTGCATTACACAAAAAAACCGCCGTAGCATCGACCCAAAAATCGGAAACGATTTTTGGTAAGCACGATGCATAGATTGAATAGTTTAAAGTGGCCTTTGTGCGCCCAAGAGGGCGCGTGGAGCTCTATTGCATCGTGCCGATGCAACAGCGGTTAAAGCATTTCCAGCAAAAGTGGGAACCGGTTTTGCGTTCGGAAATTCGTAAAAACAAATAGTTACAGCGGTTCGAACGATCCAATACTAACTGGAACCGCTGTAAGTCTCAAAAAAGAGGCTGCGAAGTCCTCACAGAACGGAGGACATGCCTTCGATAAATGGCTGATAACGAACAGGCATGATGTTTTCCTGCTCGAAGCGGCTACCGACCTTTGCGATTCGCGTCACCATTTGCTGACCGTCTCCAGGCCCAATTGGTGCGATAAGCACACCATGGGTTGCCAGAAGCTCTACGAAATGGCGCGGAATGTCTTCACAAGCCAACCAGATCACGATGCGATCAAACGGTCCACCCGGCATACCGTGGCGACCATCGGCATGTTTCACCATGATGTTTTCGCGCTTGAGCGTTACAAACTGCTGCAAGGCGCGGTCGCATAATTTGCGATAGCGCTCGACTGTCGTGACGCGACCTGAAAGCATCGACATGACTGCAGCGGTAAAGCCAGAGCCGGTGCCGATTTCCAATACGCGATGGCCTGATTCTAATTGAAGTGCGGCAATGACGCGCGCCTGATCGTCGATGCCTTCGATATACTCGCCGCAATCGAGCGGTGCAGTACGCTGGCTAAATGAAAGATGCGCCCATGACGAACCCATGAAGCTTTGACGCGGCGTCGATTCGATTGCAGCAAAGAGCCGGGCATCATTGATGCCCCGCGCTCGCATGCGCATGACGAAGGAGGCAAATCCTTCCCTGTCCGAAAGCTGCTGGCGTTCAGACACAGCCTGATTCATGCTTCAACCCCAAGTGCTTTGCTGAGTTCAGCCCGTACCTTCTGTGCCGTCAGATCAAGATGCAGCGGCGTTACAGAGATATAATCCGCGCGGATGGCAGCGATATCGCTATCGCCTGCAACTTCTGCTTTGGTGCGACCAAACTGCAGCCAGAAATAAGGGAAGCCACGACCGTCACGACGCTCTTCGAGGCGCGCATCATGGCTGAGTTTGCCCTGTGCTGTTACACGTGTGCCCTTGACTTCATCTGGAGCACAATTCGGGAAATTCAAGTTAAGCAGAACACCTTCAGGCCAACCCGCTTCAATCAACTTGTTGATCAATGCAGGCGCGTGAGCTTCCACTGTTTCCCATGGCAGAATGCGACGGCCGTCTTCGTAATCATATTCCTGCGACAGTGCGATTGCCTTAACACCGAGAAGCGTGCCTTCCATGGCACCGGCAACGGTTCCCGAATAAGTCACATCATCGGCCATGTTGGCACCAGAATTGACACCTGACAGGATGAGGTCAGGCGCTTCCGGCAACACATGGCGAACGCCCATAATGACGCAATCAGTCGGCGTGCCGCGTAGCGCAAAATGACGATCATCGATCTTGCGCAGGCGCAGAGGCTCTGAAAGCGTCAATGAATGTGCAAGACCGCTCTGATCTGTTTCTGGGGCAACAACCCAAACATCATCCGAGATTTGGCGTGCGATACGCTCCAGAACTGCGAGGCCTTCAGCGTGGATACCATCATCGTTCGTCAGCAGAATTCGCACGTCGTCTCTCCTTCATTCACATCGTTACAGCGGTTCTAGTTAATATTGAATCGCTGGAACCGCTGTAACTATTTGTTTTTACGCATTTCCGAACGCAAAACCGGTTCCCACTTTTGCTGGAAATGTTTTAACTGTTTAAATTCACGCGGCTTTCTCGATACGCGTGAGACCGCCCATGTATGGCTGCAATGCTTCAGGAATATGAATGCTGCCGTCTTCCTGCTGATAATTTTCCATGACAGCAATCAGAGCGCGACCGACTGCAACGCCCGACCCATTCAGCGTATGCACAAAACGTGTGGCCTTTTCGCCTTCTGGGCGATAACGCGCATTCATTCGGCGCCCCTGGAAATCTCCGCAAACCGAGCAGCTCGAAATTTCGCGATAAGCGTTCTGACCCGGCATCCATACTTCAATGTCGTAAGTCTTCTGCGCGCCAAAGCCCATGTCACCCGTACAAAGAACAACGGTGCGGAACGGCAGGCCGAGACGCTTCAACACTTCTTCAGCACAGGCCGTCATACGCTCGTGTTCGGCTGCCGAGCTATCCGCATCAGTAATCGACACCATCTCAACCTTGAGAAACTGATGCTGACGCAGCATACCGCGCGTATCGCGACCAGCTGAACCTGCTTCGGAACGGAAGCAAGGTGTGAGTGCCGTGTAGCGCTGTGGTAAAGTCTTAAGGTCGACGATTTCATCGGCAACGAGATTGGTCAGCGGAACTTCGGCAGTGGGGATCAGCCAACGACCATCCGTCGTACGGAACAAGTCTTCCGAAAACTTCGGCAGCTGACCTGTGCCATAAACGGCTTCGTCGCGCACCATCAGCGGCGGCATGGTTTCCATATAGCCGTTTTCTGTGGTGTGCAGATCAAGCATGAACTGACCAAGTGCGCGCTCAAGACGTGCCAACGGGCCTTTCAGAACGGTGAAACGTGCACCTGCGATCTTCGCGGCACGCTCGAAGTCCATATAGCCAAGCGCCTCGCCTAGCTCATAATGTTCCTTTGGCTGAAACGAGAAATTGCGCTGATTGCCAATGCGACGGACTTCGACATTATCTGCCTCGTCCTTGCCGAGCGGCACATCGTCAGCTGGAACATTTGGAAGGCTCGAAAGCGCGTCGTTCAGTTCCTTGACCAGGCGGCGTTCTTCTTCCTCAGCATCAGCAAGGAAAGTTTTCAACTCACCAACTTCAGCCTTGAGCTTGTCAGCAGTCGCTGCGTCCTTCTCGGCCATTGCTTTGCCGATTTCCTTGGAGGCCGCATTGCGGCGCTCCTGCGCAGCCTGAACTTTGCCGACATTCTCACGCCGCTTTTCGTCAAGCGCGATCAGTTCGGACGAGAGCGGCCCTGCTCCGCGCTTAGCAAGCGCCTTGTCGAGAGCTTCAGGGTTTTCGCGAATCCATTTGATATCGAGCATGAGAAAAGCCGTTTCATGAAATTTAACAGAAAGAGAGGCTGCGATTATGCAGCCTCTGTTTAACATATAGCCGGATCAGGAAGTGGGGGCGTTGTCTTCTGCCCCAGTATCGGCCTTGGTATCACCCTCAGCTTCATCCTTTGCCTCATCCCTCTTCTTTTCGATCATTCGGGCCAATATGATGGAAATCTCGTAGAGAAGGATCGTCGGCAAGGCAAGACCGATCTGGCTCGCCGGATCGGGTGGCGTCAGAACAGCGGCCACCACGAAAGCAATCACAATCGCATATTTGCGCTTGTCCTTGAGACCTGCAGACGTAACCAACCCGACACGGGCCATAAGGCTTGTGACGACAGGCAACTGGAAGACCAGACCGAAAGCAAAAATGAGCGTCATGATGAGGCTCAAATATTCGGAAACTTTTGGCAGAAGTGAAATCTGCACTTCGCCATTACCGCCCGTCTGCTGCATGGCCAGAAAGAACCACATAACCATAGGCGTGAAGAAGAAATAAACGAGTGCACCGCCGGTCAGGAACAATATCGGCGAAGCAATAAGGAATGGCAGAAACGCCATACGCTCATGCTTGTAGAGGCCAGGGGCCACAAACTTATAAATCTGCGCAGCGATAATCGGGAACGCCAGCACAACGCCGCCAAACATCGCGACCTTGACCTGCGTAAAGAAGAATTCCTGCGGTGCGGTATAGATCAGCTCTGCTTTCGAGCGGTCCATCCCGGCCCAGTCGAGTGCCCATTGGTAGGGAACGACGAGCAGATTGAAGAGGTGCTTTGCAAAGGCAAAACAAAGAATAAAAGCAAGGAAAAACGCCACTATCGCCCAGATCAGGCGGCGGCGCAGTTCGATAAGGTGTTCGAGCAGAGGAGCGGCGCTCTGTTCAATTTCGTCCTCGTCCCGTTTCACGCTTTGCTTCCTGTCTTTTCAGTCGTCTTTTTCGTGGTCTTCTTGGCGGGAGTGTCCGCCTTCACCGTTGCAGGCTTTGCTGGAGACGCCTTTTTGGGTGCAGCCGGCTTTGCAGCCGGTTCAGCTTTGACGCTGGCTTTTGGCTTCGCGGTCGCAGCCTTCGGCTTGACGGGCTTGGCTGCCACCGGCGTTTCTGCAGCAGCAGGTGCCGCCTTCTTACGCGTTGTCTTCGGCTTGGCTGCAGGCTTCTCTGTTGGAGCTTCAACAGGAACCGTCGTACCGTTTGCGTCAACAGGCATTGTCACCTCAGCCACCTTGGCAGGCTCAGCGGGCGACATCGATGTTGTGGACTGAAGACCCGAACGAACATCCTCACCGGCACTGCGAATCGGGTCGAAGACCTGTGTGAGCTTCGAGCGCGGATCAAGCTTGCGAGCCTCATCGACGATATTCTTGACGTCTTCGAGTTCGGCTTCTTTCAAGGCTTCGTTGAACTGATGCCGGAACTCGTTAGCAGTGCTGCGCATACGCGCGGTCGCCTTGCCGAAAGCTCTGAGCATCTTCGGCAAATCCTTGGGGCCAACCACCACGATCATCACAATCGCGATTATCAGCAGTTCAGACCAACCGATATCGAACATAATTTGATACTCCGCGCTTCTGACGCGCGCGTCCCGTCTTTCGGCGGAAAACCGCAATCCAGATTGCAAACACACCGTCGTTCAAGGTGAAGTGGCAATCAACCTGTTGTTATTACACATGATCTTATCGGGAAATAGTTCCCAACCTGCTGGATCATGCCTTCATGGCAAAACATGCTGCGCACCATATTGCACGCAGCATCCCTGACATCAGATCAGGATTTTGTCGTCTTCTTGACGTCATTGACGGTTTCATCCGCCTTGGCATCAATTGTACGTGCATCCGCCTTGGCATCTTCCTTAGCAGCGTCTTCTTCAGACATGCCCTGCTTGAAGTTCTTGATGCCCTTTGCAACATCACCCATCAGTTCAGGGATTTTGCCACGGCCAAACAGAAGCAGCACAACTGCGAGAACGATCAGCCAGTGCCAGATAGAAAAGCTACCCATTTCATTCCTCTCATCGCCGTTGCGACACGGCTTATTCCTATAATGCTGAATACGATTTAAGCGCTTTCACCAAATCTTTCAAACAGAAGTGTGACAGTGAACGAAGTTACAACGATTTTATTTGTTGTAGCTCAAATTTCCCATCAATCTCCGCGTGGCGCCAGCAGCCCCAAACCTTCAAGATCTATATCTTCGAGCGGCTCTTCATCGTCTGTGAGTTCGTCAGGATCCACATTCGGAACCGGCACAGAGAAACTGGACGGTATGCGCGCAGATAACAGCCCTGCCCCGCGCAATTCTTCCAGCCCCGGTAGATCACGTATTTCCGGCAAGCCAAAATGATCCAGAAATGTATCGGTCGTTCCGTAGGTCACAGGCCGCCCGGGCGTGCGACGGCGACCGCGCAGTTTGATCCAACCCGTTTCCATAAGCACATCCAGCGTGCCTTTGGAGGTTTCCACACCACGAATATCTTCAAGCTCGGCGCGTGTGACAGGCTGATGATATGCAATGATTGCAAGGACTTCCATTGCTGCGCGGGAGAGCTTGCGCTGTTGAACCGTCTCACGGCTCATGAGAAAACCAAGATCGGGTGCTGTGCGAAAAGCCCAGGCCGCACCGACCTGAACCAGATGAACGCCCCGCCCCTCATAAACCTTTTGCAGATGCTCTAATATTGCCGCTAAATCGGTATTAACTGGCAATCGCTCTGCCAATGCGCGTTCAGAAACCGGTTCCGCAGATGCGAAGATTATCGCCTCTGTCATCCGTGCGAGTTCCGCCAAGGCCATGGGCGAAGCTGGATGTTGAACTTCGTCGTCATAATCATCCATCGCCACTTCCGCTTCAGACATTTTCGTCCTCATCAAGTTCGCTTAATCCGCCTGCAACGCGCATATAGATCGGCTCAAAAGGTGCATTCTGTCGCACTTCCAGCTTACCTTCTCGCACCAGCTCAAGACTTGCGGCAAAGGAACTGGCCAAGGCAGAAGCTCTTTCCTGCGGTGTCAGCGCATAATTGATGAGAAAGCGGTCCAGTGCGACCCAGTCTCCGCTCGATCCCATAAGTCTTACAAGTGCGACACGTGCCTCTTTCAGCGACCAGACGGCGCGCTTTTCGATCTGCACATGAGATACGGCCTGTCGCTGACGTTGCGAAGCATAGGCAGTCAGCAATTCATAAAGCGTGGCCGAAAACTGGCTGGATCGATCAACCACCACCAGTTCCGGCATGCCGCGCACAAATACGTCACGGCCCAGCCGGTTGCGGTTTACAAGCTTCGCTGCGGCATCGCGCATAGCTTCAAGCCGCTTCAAACGGAATTGCAGAGAAGCGATCAGCTCTTCGCCTGTAGCGCCATCCTCATCCTGCTGCTTGGGGATCAGCAATTTGGACTTGAGGTAAGCAAGCCATGCAGCCATGACCAGATAATCAGCAGCCAATTCAAGACTAAGGGCCTGCGCCTGTTCAACAAAGCCCAGATATTGTTCAGCGAGTGCCAGCACCGAAATCCGAGAAAGATCGACACGCTGGTTGCGGGCCAGATGCAGCAAAAGATCGAGCGGACCTTCAAAACCCTGAACGTCGATCAGCAGAGAAGGTTCGCCCTCAGCGCGATCGGCTTCGCCCTGCCACAAGGCATCCATCGGCACGTTGGTGCCGTCTTTGCCATTTGTGTTCGTTTCCGATCCAGCCAACCGTTTGTCCTGTTTATTATGTGATCGGTGAGAAAATCCCACCGATCCGTTTTAGTGTACCAATTTTTGTCGGTTACGCCATCAGTTCGAACATTTGTCCAAACTCTTCGCGCAGTTCTGTTTCATCAGAAAGATCCGGATCACCTGCATAGACTTCCGCCAGATCCGCACGCTTGCGGGCCTTACCATCGAGAACCGGAACACGTGCGGCAACCTTCACCAGCTCTTCCATCACCCCCGCGCAATAGAGAACGATATCACAACCTGCAGCCGTAATACCTTCGGCGATATCACCAAGATCTCCCGAGAGTGCCTTCATCGAAATATCGTCGCTGATGACCAGACCGTCGAACTGGATAACATCGCGAATGATCGTATTGATGACTGTCGGCGATAAGGTCGACGGACGCTTGGGATCGATGCAATCAAAGATTACATGTGCGGTCATTGCCATTGGAAGATCGTTCAACGCCTTGAACGGCACAAAATCATGCGCGACCAGCTCACTGAGCGGCACACCAACGCGGGCTAGTTCCTTGTGTGTGTCGCTGAATGCGCGGCCATGACCTGGCATGTGCTTCACCACAGGCAGCACACCACCGGCAAGAAGCCCTTCAGCCGCGGAGCGACCCATTGCAGCAACGCTATACGGATTCTTGGAATAGGCGCGTGCGCCGATTACATCGTGTGCACCTTCAATAGGAACATCGAGAACCGGCAGACAATCAGCATTGACGCCAACTTTCAGAAGATCAAAAGCGTGTAGTCGTGCATGAAGCCAAGCGGCACGAAGACCCGCTTCATTGTCACGATCATAGATCGCACCAATTTGTGCAGCTGCTGGGTAGTTCGGAACAAGTGGAGGGCGCAGGCGCTGAACGCGTCCGCCTTCCTGATCAATGAAAACAGGTGTTTGGGGACGGTCGGTCACATCGCGCAGTTGCGCGGTCAGCTCTGCAACCTGTTCAAGGCTTTCCACATTGCGTGCAAAGAGAATAAAGCCCCAAGGCTTTTCATCACGGAAGAAAGCCACCTCATCCGGCGTCAGCTTTGTTCCTGCCACGCCAGCAATCCACGCCTTGCACTCTTTCATGCAGCATTCCTTTGATCTGTTTTATGCTCAAACCAGTGATAGGGGTTTAGCCGAAAAATCACTGCCATGGTAGCCATACGAAAAGGGCGGCAAATGCCGCCCTTCTCATTTTTTCGTCTGATAAATCTTACTGCGTCACGAAGCAGCTACCGCCAGCAGTCTTGAAGCGACCGCAAAGTGCATTGGCATCATCTTTCGAACCTGCCTGGACACGAACACGGTAATAAGTGCCTTTGTTTGGAATATCTGCGCGTTTGATATCCACAGCCCGGCCACCGATCACGCTGCCATAACGCTGTGCCATGTTGGCATAGGACTTCTGTGCCAGTTCAGCAGATGGCTGCGAAGCGATCTGGATGAAATATCCACCACCGGCAGCAGAAGCGACCTGAGGTGCAGCGGCCGCAGGCGCCTGAGCCTGCGTGCGTTGTGGCACGTTGCCAACAATATTGGTTGGCTGTTCAGCTGGACGCGATGGCACGACTGGCGCACGAACTGGCGCTGCTGGTGCCTGAGCCGCAGGTGCTGGCTGCGTAGCCGGTGTGTTTACGACAGGCTCCTGCGGTGCATTGCCAGCCGCAAGCGCTGCAATTTCATCAGTGTCTGCTGGTGGCGCAATTGGTGCGTCATTGCCTGCCGAGTTTGTTGGGCTTGCGGTATTTGTTGGATTGACTGTGTTGGTTGGCGCTGGTGCCTGAGTCACAGGTGCAGGTTGCTGTGCCTGAACGATTGTGCCATCGGGACGAACGATCATCGTTTCGACTTCACGCGGCTGGATCAGCGGTGCATCCTGACCGGAGTTCGATGGTGCTTCAGCCGTCTGATTTGGCTCAGGGAAATCATTCGCAGCCGCATCATTATCCTGCGCACCCAAATCAACCGGCTCTTCACCAGCAGAGATCAAAGCTTTCTGCTCTGGATTGTTCGGCAATGTGCCAGCGACGCGATCATACACCGCCTTGTCTTGATTAGGGACAGTCGCTCCACCCGGATTTTCCGGCTGCACTTTGATCGGCTGATTATCAGCGCGAATCACAACTGGCTCGCCCGAACCGCTTCCACCGAGGAAGTGGTAGCCGATGCCGCCAATAAGCACTGCAATGCCTGCAACACTTGCGAGGATCAGACCACGACGACCACGAACCGGGCGATTGCGGTAAGCCTCCGCAGCGCTACCGAGATCGTCTTCGGGCTGCATGGCTGCTCGTGTACCGAATTCGCCGCTCTCTATCGTCTGAGCGCCCTGTGCTGCCCAATGATTGTAGAAATCATCGCTGCTACCACCGGCATCTGCCACATTAGCCTGTGGTGCCGCAGGCTGCGCTGTTGGATTTGCGCGTCCATAAGCGGCCGTAGCTGCAGCGGTTGCCGCACCAAGACCGAGAGCAGCACCAGCCGCCACGCCTGCATTTGGCATGTAGGACGAAGCGCTTTCACGGAAAATATCTTCAAAAGCCTTGTCGGCTTCGCTCTGCGCATCCGTTTTTGTGGCTGTCTCATCAACACCGATAGTGTTGAACACTTCCGCAAATTCGGTTTCCAGATCAGTCAAACCGGCATTTGCTTCTTCTTCGCCATAACTGACTTCCGGCAAATCCAGTGAATGCGTCTGTTCAACCTTGCTATCAGCGACACTCAGCGTTTCAATTTCCGGTGCAGGCGCAACGAAAGCAGAACGTGGGTCCGCGTAATTGGTGAAAGATGGAGCTGCTGGATGCGCCTCTTCTTGATCATAGGTCGCGTGGGCATAGACAGGCTCACCGACCTGTTCGTCTTCAACTTCTGACGCCAAATCGAGATCATCTGCATTGAAGAAGTCTTCTTCACTAAAGAAGTTCGAATCATTTGCAGCGACAGACGACTGCGCGTCGCCTGACGGTTCAAATCCGAAATCATCTTCGCTCAAAGAGATTTCATCAAGGCCTGAGAGATCATCTTCCGTCGCCTCAGCGGCGACAGGTACAAAGGTCTGCTCATTTTCAAGCGAAAAATCATCGTCGAACGAGAAGTCGTCGTCGAGTGCAGCTTCTTCTGGTTCGTAGCCAGCGGTTTCTGCCCGGGCCGGTTCAGACGCAAGAACACCTGTTGTAGCAGCACCGGCAGCGAAGTTGCTCAGCGTGTAATGCGGATAGATAGGAGCCTGAGTCTGCGATGTGGCTTCGCGCGCATCATATGGCTCAGGCGCAAAGTTTGCCGCCGTTTCTACGGGCTCATAGGCCTGTGGGTCATCAAGCTGAAAGTCGTCAAACACCGGCTCGGAATCACCATGATGAGCAGGCTCAGCATACGACAGCGCTTCTGCGACAGGTTCTTCGTAACGCGGCGTATATGCTGTGAACTGCTGTGGTTCATCCTGATAGACGGCATCGGGTGCGGAGGCTGGCTGTGGTTCATCACCAAACAGCAGGCTTTCCAGCTCATCTTCAAGCGAAAGCGCCTGATGGGCGGGTGCTGCGGCATAGCTGGTTTCGAACGGCTCGGCAGACTGGACTTCCCAATCATTGCCTACAGCTGCATTCACCGCTGGCTCGCTCGCATATGGATCAACATACGGCACTTCTGACGGCTGGTATGTGTTGGCGGGGCTGTAGTCGACATAGCCCTGCTCCAAAGGCTCATGCGCCGCATTGACGGCGTGAGGCTCGGCATAGCTTGGCTCCACATGGCTTTCTTCATAAGCCGTGCGCGCTTCGGAATAATCATTGTAGTCGAACTGCGGCACAGGTTCAGAGCGATCCGTTTCGACGAAATCAAACGATTCGGTTGGAGCAACCGGTTCATTTGCGTCCATGTGAAGATCAAACTCTTCTTCCAGAGCAGACGCGAGATCGTCTTCCTGAAGCTGAGGCTCTGCATTTTGATAGGAATGTGCGTCCTGATATGGCGTTTGCGCCAACGAAGCCGATTGCTGTTCCGGCTCCGCGAAATCGCCGAAATCACCAAGAAGTTCGCGTTCAAGATCAAAAGAGAGCGCGTCGTCACCAGAATCAAAATTTGGCTCAGGACGATACTCACTTCGCGCAACTTTGTTATCAGCAGACCCGCCGAAGTCCATGATCCGTGAAAGTTCCATCAGCGGATCGTCTTCATGCAGCGGACGCTCGCCGTAATTACGGGGATTAGCACTGCTGTCCGTCATGGTGTGTTCCTAACTCAAACCCTGGACGCCGCAAGACGTCTCGATACATTACGTTGTAGCGAGGCAATGTGGGCAAAAGTTGACGGAAGTTTCCTGCGCCTGAAGGAAGATCGACGACTTGCACCCTCGTTGATCTTCCATCTTTTTGACTTGCCGACATCCGCACAACACCTTGGTTGAACTTGCGGATGACGAAACCGTCCTAGCGCATTTCCGTTGGAGCATCCGCACCGATTATTGTTAAACCGGACGTCAGCACATCGGAAACGACCTGTACTAGCCCTAGCCTTGCTAGAGACAATTCTGGATCGTTAACCTTAATAAAACGTAAGTCTGTGTTCTCGGTGCCCTTATTCCACTGAGAATGGAAGGCGCTGGCGAGGTCATAGAGGTAAAAAGCGAGGCGATGTGGCTCCTGATGCGTCGCCGCAGCTTCGATCAGGCGCGGGTATTCTGCGAGCTTGCGAACGAGTGCTATTTCACTCTCATCGGTCAGCTTGTCGAAGTGTCCGGCCATCGATACGCGATCAAGATCGCTCAGCCCCAGCTGATCGACTGCCTGACGAAACACCGAATGACAACGTGCCGAAGCATATTGCACGTAGAAGATCGGATTGTCCTTGGACTGCTCAGTCACTTTCGCAAAATCGAAGTCGAGCGGCGCATCGTTCTTCCGATAAAGCATCATGAAACGAACCGGATCGCGGCCAACCTCATCCACCACTTCACGCAGCGTGATGAATTCACCCGAACGCTTCGACATACGCACAGGTTCGCCATCGCGGAACAGCTTCACCAGCTGGCAAAGCAGAACGGTGAGCTTTGCTTTGCCGTCAGAAACAGCCCGTGCAACAGCTTCGAGACGCTTGACGTAACCGCCATGATCGGCGCCCAGCACATAAATCATCTCATTGAAGCCGCGATCATACTTGTCTTTGAAGTAAGCAACGTCAGCAGCAAAATAGGTGAATGTGCCGTCAGACTTCATCAGTGGACGATCGATATCATCCCCCACTTCGGTCGAGCGGAACAAGGTCTGTTCACGATCTTCCCATTCTTCCGGCAACTGTCCCTTTGGCGGAGGCAGCTTTCCCTTGTAGACGTGGCCCTTTAGCGTCAGATCATTAATCGCAGCGCGGATGACGCGCGCATGATCGGCATGAAGATTACGCTCGGAATAGAAGACGTCATGATGCACATTCAGCGCTTCCAGGTCGGCGCGGATCATCACCATCATCGCAGCGATGGTGCGTTCTTTTACGATAGCAAAAGCCTCTTCTTCCGGCATTTCGAGAAGCTTGCTGCCAAACTCCTTGGCTAGGGTTTCGCCAACTGGAACGAGATAATCGCCCGGATAAAGGCCTGCTGGAATCTCGCCAATCTCTTCACCAAGTGCTTCGCGGTAACGCAGAATAACCGAACGCGCCAGCACGTCGATCTGTGCACCTGCATCGTTGATATAATATTCTTTGACGACGTCGAAGCCCGCAAATTTCAACAGATTTGCCAGCACGTCACCGACGACCGCGCCACGGCAATGGCCAACATGCATTGGACCTGTCGGGTTCGCTGAAACGTATTCGACGTTGACTTTGGTGCCCGTGCCAAGCTTCGAGCGTCCAAAATCGGTGCCTTCATTGAGCATCGATGCCAATTCGCGCTGCCAATAGGTGTCTTTCAGGCGCAGATTGATGAAGCCCGGACCTGCAACATCAACCGTGGCGACATCCTTGTCGGACTTCAGCGCATCGGCGATCGCAGTGGCAAGTTCACGCGGGTTCTGACCCACAGCTTTGGAAAGCACCATGGCGGCATTGGTGGCAATATCACCATGCGACGCGTCGCGCGGTGGTTCCACACTGATACGCGACAAATCTAGATCGCAGCCATCTTTCGCTTTCAGATCAATATCTTGCAACGTTTTTTTAATACGCGCGTCGAAATCTGCAAAGATATTCATGGTTCGTCCTGTCAGGCTTCCGTCCGGTTATAGTTATGATTTCCGGCGTCGGCTCGTCATAAAAATAGCAAAGATCCCGACGCTTTTAAGCTCCAGGACCCGCTTCGTCCCGACCCGATTAAGCTAAATCGGGTGTATGGTCAAACAATCGTCGGTGTTCTCGCACTGCATAATTGTCAGTCATACCGGCCAGATAGTCGGCGACACGACGAGCACGGCCCGCCTCATCAAGCGTTTCGCAGCCCGATTGCCATTCCGCTGGCATGATGGTGGTATCATCAAAACAAATATCGAACAGGTCCTGCACGATTTTATCGGCTGCATGCCTGCGAACAACGACGCTGTCGTGAAAATAGAGGTTCTTGAACAAAAAGCGCTTCAGGACTTTTTCTTCGTCCCTCATCGTATCCGAGAAGCCCACAAGCGCGCGCGGTTGTGCGTGCACATCCTCTAAATTCTGAGGATTGGCAGCAGTGATACGGCGTTGAGATTCAGCAATCACGTCTTCGACCATGATGGTGATTTGCCGACGGACCAGTTCATGGCCCGTACGTACAGGATCAAGCGCGGGATAGCGCGTCTTTACCAGATCGAGCAAGCGCTTGGTCAACGGCACTTCGTCGAGACCTTCTAGCGTCAGCAGGCCGGAGCGCAGGCCGTCGTCGATATCATGAGCGTTGTAAGCAATATCGTCTGCGATGGCAGCACATTGCGCCTCAAGGCTCGCAAAGCGCGACAATTCGAGATCATAGCGTTCATTAAAATCGAGGATGGGCAGTGGAACCGGCTCATCTGAATGTGAGGCAAAGGGACCGACCAACGGACCATTATGCTTTACCAGCCCTTCGAGGGTTTCCCACGAGAGGTTTAGCCCGTCAAAATCCGCATAGCGGTGTTCAAGCTTCGTCACAATACGCAGGGACTGCGCGTTATGGTCAAAGCCA
Organism: Brucella sp. HL-2; assembly: GCF_025846885.2. Lineage (NCBI taxonomy): Bacteria > Pseudomonadati > Pseudomonadota > Alphaproteobacteria > Hyphomicrobiales > Brucellaceae > Brucella > Brucella sp. HL-2. The sequence goes on from NZ_JAOYTK010000008.1 coordinate 67,358, forward strand.
CCATAGAGCTTCATACGCTCATTGAGCGCTTCTTCGCCGGTATGACCGAACGGCGTATGTCCAAAATCATGCACAAGGGCCACGGCTTCCGCGAGATCTTCATCCAGTCGCAAAGCACGCGCCAGCGCGCGGGCAATCTGCGCCACTTCGATGGTATGGGTCAGACGGGTTCGATAGTGATCGCCTTCATGGGCAATGAAAACCTGCGTCTTATGTTTGAGGCGACGAAAGGCCGTCGAGTGAATGATTCGATCGCGATCGCGCTGGAAAGGCGTTCGCGTTGCGCTTTCAGGCTCAGGAACCAGCCGTCCACGGGTCAGGGCAGGATTGCAGGCGTAGGGCGCGCGTTCGCGATAACCGAAGCCAATTCCTTCCAGCGATCCAATTCCTTCCGGGGACATTGCGATGCATTCCTCACTGTAATATGATTACGCTAAATTCAGGTGGACATTGACTTCCACACGTTGCGTTCATAGCTATCAGTTAAACATGAAGGCAAGTACGCGTTTGTTGGAAATTCTGGACAATTCCCAATTGGTTCAATCCAGCATAGGCGACAGCAAGCGGAACAAGGCAGATGACAGACATTACCGTTTCTGAATCCGCAGCCAAGCGGATTGCAAAAATTATCAGTTCCGAACCGGGCAAAACCGCACTTCGCGTTTCTGTCGAGGGCGGCGGCTGCTCTGGCTTTTCTTACAAGTATGATCTGGTTGACGATCAATCCGATGATGACATCGTCATCGAAAAGCTTGGCGCCAAGGTACTGATCGACTCGATCTCCGTTCCTTACATGGATGGTTCCCAGATCGATTTCGTCGACGACCTGATGGGACAATCGTTTCAGATCCGCAATCCGAACGCCACGGCATCCTGCGGCTGCGGCACAAGCTTCGCAATCTGATTAATTCCAAAGTTCGAAAAGAAACCGGCTGCATAATGCAGCCGGTTTTGTTTTATCAGGCTTTAAAGCATTTCCAGCAAAAGTGCGAAGCGGCTTTGCGTTGGATAATGCGTAAAAACAAAAATTAAAGCGGCTCCTACGATTCAGTCTGGACTGGAGCCGCTTTAACAGATGAAACCGTCGCATCGATGTGGTCGACCAGCGCATCCGGTAAACCAAGACGACCAGCCAGCATATCGAGATATCCACGCTCTGAACGGCTGTCGGGGTCGATGGTCAGACGCGAAGCGGTATAAAGCTCGACCTTCTGTTCTTCAGTCTGAGCAGCGGCTACCAACGCATCGATATCAATCGGATCAGCGAGTTCCTTCTCAAAGAAAGCTTCCGCTTCATCATCAAGGCCTGAAATCTGAACCTTTTCCATGATGCGTGCGCGTTCCGCATCATCGATATGGCCGTCAGCCTTCGCAGCAGCAATCATTGCCTGCACAAGCGTCAGTGCAAAACTGTTGCTCATGGTCGGCGACTGCGGATGAAACGGAGAATCTGCCGGTGGCGGCGGAAGCAATACAGGCTGCCCTGCTGCCTGTGGTTCTGCGGTCTGCGGCGCGGTTTCTGCGGTCTGCGGCGCTTGGCCAGACTTGTAATTCTTGTAGGCGAGATAACCCAGACCAGCGATAGCTGCGATACCGCCTGCTGTCGCTACATTACCGGCGAGCTTGCGTCCGGTCTTTGTACCGAGAATTGCGGCAGCAATTGCGCCAGTAGCCAAGGGGTTTTTCTTGGCCAGATCGGTGGCCTGCCCTGCCTTATCGCGAACGCTTCCAGACATGCCGGGAATTTGTGATCCCAGAAACTGATCGAGAAGCTTTTTGGCGTCGAACATTCAAATCTCCTGTTTGGCTACTGTTGTTGGGAGATAGGAATGCGAAAGCGGCAATACAAATGGCCTTTGAATAATAATCGGACCAATTCGAAATTCTGTGATGGAGCGAGGGCAGCGCTTGCCCTCACCTCGTCTTCCGCCTAATCATTTGTTCATGAAAATCGCGACATGGAACATTAATGGCGTCAAGGCGCGTATCGAAAACCTCCAGCATTGGCTGAAGGAATCGTCGCCTGATATCGCCTGCCTTCAGGAAATCAAGTCGGTGGATGATCTGTTCCCGCGACTAGAGATTGAAGCGCTCGGCTATCACGTCGAAACTCATGGTCAGAAGGGCTTTAACGGGGTCGCTATCCTTTCCAAAAAATCGCCTGATGAAGTCAATCGCGGGTTACCCGGCGATGATAGCGATGAACAGGCGCGCTTCATTGAAGCCGTTTTCTCGACGGAAAAGGGTGTTCTCCGTGTGGTGTCGCTATATTTGCCCAACGGTAATCCGGTAGATACAGAGAAATTCCCTTACAAGCTTTCCTGGATGCAGAGGCTGGAAAACTGGGCGAAGAGCCGACTTGAACTGGAAGAGCCACTTGTTCTCGCTGGCGATTATAACGTCATCCCGGAGCCTAACGACGCGAAAAACCCGCAGCAATGGCTCGGTGACGCGCTGTTTCAGCCGCAATCACGTCAGGCATTCCGTCGGCTTGAAAATATGGGCTTTACCGAAGCAGTTCGTGCGGCGACGGATGAAGACGGCGTCTATACATTCTGGGATTATCAGGCCGGTGCGTGGCAGAAGAACAATGGCATTCGCATCGATCATCTGATGTTGTCGCCGGAAGCGGCAAACCATTTCGTTTCAACAGATATCGAAAAACACGTCAGAGCGTGGGAAAAGCCGTCAGATCATGTGCCTGTGACGGTAACATTGTCCGTCTGATCTTACGATTGGGAGCTTTGTTAAATGCAAAGCTCATTCTTCAGTTGTTAGAGCATTTCCAGCAAAAGTGCGAAGTGGTTTTGCGTTGGATAATGCGTAAAAACAAATAGATAGAGCGGTTCCAACGATTCATTCTTAACTAGAGCTGCTCTAAAAGTCGCCTTTGGCAACATAGTTGCTGGAGAGAGCTATGGCATTGCGGCGGTCAGCTTCACCGGCGATTGAAAAAGCCTGTTCCTGCATATCGCGAATCCAAGTGCAATCCTCCGTCGGGCAACGCTCGAACGCTGCGGTGAGCATGGCAAGGCCGCGAACGGTCTTTCCAGCCTGAAACAGCATATTGCCCAGCATGGCCTGCGCGCTTGCATTCCCCTTCTTGGCTGCAAGCTGGAACCAACGAGCCGCCTGCATTGAATTGCGTTCTCCGCCCTCGCCGTCCAGTAGCATCTTGCCAAGTTCATACTGAGCAGCAGGATCGCCAAAGTTGGATGCAGCCTGCACATAGAGGTTACGTGCAAACTTTGGATCAGAATCAACCGGGGAACCCGGAATACCGCGCCTTACATAGCCTGCGAGTGCGACCAGCGCATCAGCGACATAGGGTTCGTTCTCAGAACCCGGTTCTGCACCGTCGCGGACGATCTTTTCAAAAATCTGGTAGGCTTCATAATCGTTCTCTGCAACGCCGTCGCCATCGGCATACATGCGAGCGAGCTTCCACTTGGCACCCTGATGACCACGTTCCGCTGCATAACGCAACGCCTTGATGGCTTCGTCCTTGTGGCCGCTCTTATAGGCAGAGAAACCGAACTTGAAGAGTTCGAACGGGCTCCGTGACTTTTCAGAGTCATCGTTCAGATCAAATGCCGAAGCGCTGTTGCAGACAATGGCCAAGCCAAGTGCCGCAGCGATAAGGGGATATGAAAAACTGCGAATACGCATCACAACGCTGGTCTTTCACATTGGGTAGAAGTTGATGACATAAGTGACAGAGTACATTGTCTTTTCGTCAACACTGCGACCCGATTTTGACGGAATAAAGCTCGGCTATTGCCAGAAACACGAAATGAAAACAGAGCAGTCTTTTCGCTGCTCAAAAACGGATCGTTGTGAAACAATGCGTCTTTCTTCATTTCTTCCTGTCCTGAGGGAACTAACGTTTCCCGGCGTTGTTAATAGCTTTTGCCTTTCCTATCCGGTGACGCTTCTTTGTGGCGGGAAATGGGCAAAATGTGTCTCCCGTCTTTCTAGCCTAAAGCAATGGTAAAGACTGTTGCTGAATCAACACAAAATGAAATGTTGTTGGCCCCAATTAGTTGTGGTGACCCATTGGTGCAGGAGCGATGGAATTTCGCAAAGCCGCCGGATGAGTTATGATCTGACGAAGGTCGGGGGCAGCAGATAATGAGCAACAGACGGCGCTATTACCGGCGACCATATCAGACAGGACAAAGAAGAAGAGGTGGAGCTTTCCGCAGCATCTTCTTAACTTTGCTTATCTTTTCCGCTCTCGTTGCAATTATCGTATATCTGCCAGTCAACCGTCAGCCCAAAGAATCATTGGCGGGCACCGTCTATGTTATTGATGGCGACACCGTCATTCTCAACAAGGTTCACATCCGCCTTTTGGGTATCGACGCACCGGAGATGGAGCAAAGCTGTCAGACCGGTGAACGCACCTATCTCTGCGGTCGGGAAGCGCGCAATGCGCTGCGCGGCAGAATCAGCGGAGCTGCGATTCGCTGCGAAAAAGAAGGGATTGATAAATACAGGCGATATCTCGGGCGATGCTATCTTGGTGAGACCGATCTTAACCGTTGGATGGTGGAACAGGGCTGGGCTGTCTCTTATGGCGACTATAGAAGCGAAGAGGTCGTCGCCCGCCGTGAAAAACTTGGGTTATGGGCGGGTAGCTTTGAAGTACCCTACCAATGGCGCAAAGAACATCAGAAGCCAAATGTGGAGGCGGAAACGGGCCACGAGGCGCCCTCATCCGATGCAATCAGCGATGTGATCAACTATATCAGAGGCTGCGTCTCTGCTCTGTTCAACTCTCTCTGGTCTGGAGCCCAATAGGAATAATGGAAAATCTGGACGAGCTAAGGCACTCGATCCGGGCCTGTCGGATTTGTCGTGACACGCCTCAGTTTCTGCCACCTCTGCCGCACGAACCCAATCCGGTATGTATAATCTCGGATACTGCACGCATTGCGATCTGTGGGCAGGCTCCGGGCATTCGAGTGCATAACAGCTCCCTGCCGTTTAACGACCCTTCCGGTGACCGCTTGAGGCAATGGCTCGGCACAACACGCGAAGAGTTTTACGATCCGGCGCGTTTCGCAATTGTGCCAATGGGTTTCTGCTTTCCTGGTTATGACAAACAGGGCGGTGATCTTCCCCCGCGCCGCGAATGTCGTCAGACTTGGCACGACCGCGTCTTTGCTTCTATGCCGCAACTCGAGTTCATTCTTGTCGTCGGGCAGTATGCACTCGCCTATCATTTGCCCGAATGGCGCAAAACCAGCCTCACAGAAACAGTCCAGAACTGGCGCAGCTTTATGGAAACGCCGAATTCTGCCGGACGAACAGTTTTACCTCTGCCGCACCCATCCTGGCGCAACAGCGGCTGGCTCAAACGGAATCCTTGGTTTGATCAGGAAGTCGTTCCTCTCCTTCGCCAAAAAGTCCGTCACCTGATCGACGTTAGAAAATAAATTTTAGATCCTTTATTTTCATTAGAATAAATTTCCTGTAATTTCGGATGAATGCGAACCATAAGGTATGAAGTTTCATTGATCCGGAAAGTTCGGGAAACGATTTCTAATACCGGGATAAAAAACGTATGGACAGGCTCGACAGAAAAATACTGCGCTTACTGCAGGAAGACGCAACACTGGCGGTAGCAGATGTCGCCAAGAAGGTTGGCCTCTCCACAACCCCTTGCTGGCGCCGCATCCAGAAACTCGAGGAAGACGGCGTCATTAAGCGCCGCGTCGCAATCCTCGACCCTGTACGCGTCAACACACGCGTTACCGTATTCGTATCAGTGCGTACCAGCTCGCACAGCAATGAATGGTTGAAGCGCTTCTCGGAAGTGGTTCAGGAATTCCCTGAGGTCATCGAATTTTACCGCATGAGCGGTGATGTCGATTATCTGCTGCGTATAGCAGTGCCAGATATTGCGGCCTATGACGCGTTTTATAAACGCCTTATCAGCAAGATCGAAATTCGTGATGTGTCCTCATCCTTTGCGATGGAGCAGATCAAGTACACGACCGAACTGCCGCTCGATTACATGATTCTGGACAAAGAAAACAATTAAAAGCTTTCATCACAGATGAAAAAGCCCGGAGAATTCCGGGCTTTTTTGTGTTCATTTTGTGGTGCTTGTGACACCAGCTTGTTCAAATGTTGCCATTCCGCTATGGCAAAGCGCTGCGGCCTTGACGATACCAGCGGCCAATGCGGCACCTGTACCTTCACCAAGACGCATCCCAAGATCAAGAACTGGCTTCTTGCCCATCTTTTCAAGCATCAGTCGATGGCCCGGTTCTGCCGACACATGGCCGAAAAGGCAATGGTCGAGCGCTTCCGGGTTTGCGGCGTACAGCACTGCAGCAGCCGCACTGGCCACAAAACCATCAACGATCACTGGAATTTTCTCCATGCGCGCGGCAAGAATTGCACCAGCCATAGCAGCAACCTCACGTCCGCCGAGACGACGCAGAACTTCCAGTGGATCTTTAAGATGCGCCTGATGAAGCGTGATAGCAGCACGAACTGCAGCAAGCTTGCGTTCCAAAAGATCACCCGTCGACCCCGTACCCGGCCCAACCCAATCTTCAGCAGTACCGCCGAAGAGTGCTAGGGCGATGGCTGCTGCAATCGTTGTGTTGCCGATGCCCATTTCGCCGATGCAGAGAAGATCAGTGCCGCCGGCAATGCCTTCCATGCCAAACGCCATTGTCGCCGCACAGGTACGCTCATCCATTGCCGCTTCTTCGGTGATGTCTGCGGTCGGATGTTCCAGCGCGAGGTCGAAAACCTTGAGACCAAGATCGTTGGCAATGCATATCTGGTTGATTGCTGCGCCGCCCGCAGCAAAGTTCTCGACCATCTGCACCGTCACACTTGATGGGAACGGCGTGATGTTTCTGGCAGTCACTCCATGATTGCCTGCAAAGACAGCGACCAGCGGGCGATTGATCTGCGGCACCGATTTGCCAGTCCATGCGGCAAGCCACGCAACAATCTCTTCAAGCTGCCCAAGTGAGCCTGCTGGCTTGGTCAGTGTCGCTTCCCGCGCACGTACAGCCGCTTCTGCACCAAGATCAGGCCCGGGCAGATTGCGGATGAGTTCACGGAAATCGTCAAAAGGAAGGCCACTGGCGCTCATATCGTCTAGTCCAATCAATCAATGGAGGATACAAAACTGTTGTGCTCGTCCTATAAGCACTGACGTAAATTTTCAAATCACCTCTTTGCGCCACACCCTATTGGCGGCAAATATTCCGGCCAGCGGCATTATAGTTCTTAAAGCGGAGCAAGCAGTTGCAGCGAAACAGCTTCATAGGAGATACAATTCGTTCTCTGGGCTTTCTGAGCCGTCTGCCTTTGCCGCATAGCTGGCTTGCAGACGCAGATGAAGGCTTGGGCGATTCGCTGAAAACGAGTATGCGCGCGTTCCCTCTGGCGGGCGCGGTTCTTGGACTTCTGGCTGGCCTCGCCCTTCTGGTATCCAATTATCTCCACCTTCCAGCGATTGTTTCGGGCTTGATCGCCGTCGGCATGCTGGCAGCGATGACCGGTGCGCTGCATGAAGATGGTCTTGGAGATACTGCGGACGGCTTCTTTGGTGCATCAACGCCTGATCGTCGTCTCGATATCATGAAAGATTCGCGGATTGGTACCTTTGCAGCACTCGCACTCATCATCTGGACCGGTATCAAGGTTTCGCTACTTGCTGCCATTATTGATCGTGCTGGCGCATGTTATGCGGCTCTGGCGCTGATTGGTGCAGAAGCTGCAAGTCGTGCTGCAATCCTCGCTCTCTGGCACGGATCACCGTCCGCTCGCCCCGGTGGGCTCGCCGATAATCTGGGCGCACCCAAATGGGAGACACTCGTTTGCGCATGTGCAATCGCGCTGGTGGTACTGATGATAACCATCATCCCTGCAGGCGGATTAATGGCTCTCATCAAGGTGCTCATTTTCAACGTCGTGCTTTTATTTGGCTTTGCAAAACTCTGCCTGGTCAAAATTGGCGGACAAACCGGTGATACGCTGGGTGCTGCGCAACAGATCAGTGCCGTGACAGTGTTACTCAGTCTTGTCACAACGCTTTGACGTGACCACATTGACCTTATGAACGCGGCAACAATCGAATCGCCATGCATTCTGGTATGCGTGATGGACATTCAGACCGGATTTTGTCTCGGCTGCGCCCGCACACTCGATGAAATTGCCGAATGGTCCTCAATGAAGGACGATCAACGGCGAGCAATCATGGCGCTTTTACCTGCACGCCATGAAAGACTGGAAAAGAAAGAAAGCTGATGGGGCGTTTGTTCTGGATCGTGATTGCAGCAATTGCAGTTGTCATATTGTTGCTGATGGCGAACGATGACAGCGGAACTACGCTTGGCATTGCGAATGATGCCTTTGGTCAGGCTGCCTATATGGGCATCTGGGGCGTCGTGCTTGCAGCAGGTTTGCTTGGTTCGGGAATCAAGCTGAGTGACTTTGCCCGTAACATGGCCGTGTGGGCGGTCATCATCCTCGGTCTCGTCGCGGCCTATCAGTATCGCTATGAGCTTCAGGATGTGGGCAGTCGCATTACGGCCGGGCTTATTCCTGGCAGCCCTATTTCAGGCCGTGCCGCCGATGGTTCCCTTACCGTAACATTGGCCAAGTCTGCCAACGGGCATTTCGAGGTTAATGGCCGTGTGAATGATGCGCGCGTGCATTTTCTTGTTGATACAGGTGCGTCTTCTGTCGTGCTTTCAAAGGAAGATGCAGAGCGCGCAGGCATCGGCACGTCATCGCTCAACTATTCGGTGCCGATCAACACCGCGAACGGAAGAGCTACCGCTGCCAGCATCAACATTGCAAAATTACAGATCGGTGACATTGAACGGCAGAATATCCGTGCAATGGTGACACAGGAAGGACTGATGACCGGCAGTCTGCTCGGTATGAACTTCCTGCAAACGCTGGGCGGGTTCAGCGTTCGCGGCGATCAGCTTATTATGATGGATTAAAGCATTTGAGCCAAAAGCGCGAAGCGGTTTTGCGTGAGACGCGATTCCTACGATTCAGTCTTAACTGAAGCCGCTCTGGAGCGACTCGCATCTAATCGTAACCACTGCATTCGCTCTAGATTTTTTAATTGTCGCATGTTCGCGAACGCTAAATGAATCCATTTAACTGCGACATGCTCTAGGCAGCTTCGCTGCTGGCTTCCATGATAGTCGCATAGGCCTGACGCAGCACATCGCTGTTCGCGCCGGGCTTGGCGGCATCTGTTGACAAGATTTGACGCCAGCGGCGCGCACCTGGCTGCCCCATGAACAATCCAACCATGTGGCGGCTTATGTGTGAAAGCCTGCCGCCATCCGCAATGTGCCGATCAACATAGTCGCACATTGCCTCAATGATTTCGGTCATATCCGTTGGCTTTTCATCATCTCCATAAATGAGATGATCGACGTCCGCGAGCAATGCCGGATTATGATAAGCGGCACGCCCAAGCATGACGCCATCCAGATGGTCGAGATGCGATATCGCATCTTCCAGAGTGCTTATACCGCCATTGATACCAATGAATGGCGCATCAAGGCGCTGTTTGAGACGATAGACACGATCATAATCAAGCGGCGGAATATCGCGATTTTCCTTTGGAGACAGCCCTTTCAGCCATGCTTTGCGGGCATGAACCCAAAGCGCATCCGCGCCTGCTTCAAGAACCTGATCTGCAACTGCATCCAGTGCCACTTCCGGGTCCTGATCATCAACGCCTATCCGGCATTTGACTGTGACGGGCACCGAGACAACTTCCTTCATGGCGGCGACGCAACGTGCAACCACTTCCGGTGTCTGCATCAGACAAGCGCCGAATGTGCCGGACTGAACACGGTCAGACGGGCATCCGACATTGAGATTGATTTCATCATAGCCGAAGCCAGCGCCAATTCGTGCAGCTTCCTGTAGTTTGACCGGATCGGAACCGCCAAGCTGCAAAGCAACGGGATGTTCCGTTGCATCAAATCCCATGAGCCGTTCACGCGGTCCATGGATTGCCGCATCAGCAACGACCATCTCTGTGTAGAGCAAAGCGCCCTTGGAAAACAGGCGGTGAAAATAGCGACAATGGCGATCCGACCAGTCGAGCATAGGCGCTATGGCAAATTTCGGATTATTAGAAATCAATGAGTTCGTTTCTTTTCCGTAGCTTAGCGTCATTTCTCGCCTGCTTATTTCATCTCATTTAAGCCTCTTTACGCCTGTTTTGACGTAGAGTACAACACGATTGTTGTACTTATGGAGGATGTTGTACCGATGGGGACCATTATTGAACGCCCGCGAGCGAATGGATCAATTGCGTACCTAGCACAAATTCTCCTGAAAAGTGATGGCAAAGTTGTGCATCGCGAATCGCGAACATTCGACAGAAAGGCCTCTGCCACTGCTTGGATTAAAAAACGTGAAGCGGAATTGAAAAAGGATAGTACTCAGATGGGGCGACCTCGCCGCCCTTCGAGCAAGCTATCTGACGCGATAGATAAGTACGTTGAGACGAGCATTAAACAGATAGGCCGCACCAAAGGCCAAGTTCTGAAAGCCATTAAAGCCTTTCCTATCGCAGACAAAGAATGTTCATCGATAACCAGCCAGGACATTGTGAAATTTGCAGAACATCTGAATGATGGCCGTGAGCCACAAACGGTCGGCAACTGGATTTCACACCTTGGAGCGGTCTTTGCATTGGCGCGTCCTGCGTGGGGATTACCGCTCGATCAACAGGCAATGATAGACGCACAACTTGTAATGAAGCGCTTAGGGCTGATCACGCGGTCGAAGCAACGTAGCCGCCGCCCTACTATCTCCGAACTAGATAAGATCCTGACTTATTTCACAGACCGTGAGACACGCGTGCGGCAGCACATGCCGATGTGCAAGACAATCCTGTTCGCCCTTTTTTCGACCAGGCGACAGGAAGAAATATGCCGAATCAGATGGGAAGATTATGAGAAAGACCACAAGCGTGTGCTTGTGAGAGACATGAAAAACCCCGGTGAAAAAATGGGGAATGATGTCTGGTGCGATCTGACAGACGAAGCAATTGCGATCATCGAAGCGATGCCGAGAAAGAAAGATCAGATATTTCCCTATAACTCCAACACCGTCAGCACTCGCTTTACCAAGGCTTGTCAGTTTCTAGAAATTGAGGACCTTCATTTTCACGACCTCCGCCATGAGGGCATATCGAGGCTGTTCGAGATGGGCTGGAATATCCCGCACGTGGCGATGGTTTCTGGCCATCGGTCGTGGAATTCACTGAAGCGTTACACCCACATTCGCCAGACTGGCGACAAATACGCTAATTGGAAGTGGATCACTCCGTGCACACCACAACAGAATACCCCTCTGACTGAATAATTGTTCTCATTTATCCGCTATTGATCTGTAATCAAAACAAAACTAAAGCGTATGAAGGGGTTTATCACGGGGCGTAATTTGAAAAAGCCAAACGAATCTATTACTCAATGGCTTTACTGCCGTTCCCGCAACGAGATGCGGCGAAAAAGATTATCGCGAAGTAAATTAAAAACTAGAGTTGGCAGTCGAGTTTCTGCACGGTCGTCACCTGCCATCATAGGCGGACAGCGATCAGCACAGCCTACGGGCTCACATATAGTTCAAATATGGCAAGGTGGAAAATCGGAAGAGGCAATTTCTAAGTATCCGCCGCATGTGCCGCCTGCAAACTTGTGCCTTGAGAACAATCAACAGGAAACTTTGCGCTACCTCGCGGGAATTCGGGCACATGGAAACCGCGTGATCACCGGAAAAGAAAGATACGTCAAACGACCCAGTGGCAGAAGGCCACAGATAAAAAGCTATACCGACTTTTCCAGTCTGACTCGCATCTCAACAGCTGTCGCTGTCGTGTTGACCGCAGAATACGACAGAATTGCAAAGTCGAATAAGGAAACTCCCCCGACTGTCAACCTTCATGAATGGAGTGTTCCGGTTCTAAGAAAGCTTCTTGAACTAGGCTTTTTTGAAGTTCTGGGCCATCTGCCTCCTCAAGCAAATAGCATTGTTGGAGACGATACAACGAAGACGATGCAGATCATTCGCGCAGAGAGCAATGATGATCTGGGTCGGATTGATGAAGCATTATTGGAACTGTCAAAGTTCTTAGATCTTCCAAAAGGCGTCGACATCGTCGTTGATATGAACTCAGCGATTTCCGAAGCGATAAGCAATATGCGACATCATGCTTATCCTGAAGAATTTCCGCTATCGTATCCGCACGTGCGCAGCCTGTGGGTTTCGGCAACTGTTGATCGGTTGAGAAATTCCTTAACAGTTGTCGCATATGATCAGGGCGCCACCATACCTGTCACATATCCGCGTATTCAGCGTTGGGATAAGGTGGCACGTTTTCTTCGGAGGACTGTTAACGGAACTCCGTCATTTGAATTCGAGTATGATGCCACTTACATTCGTGCCGCGATGAGGTATGGCGGGTCACGTACAGACCAAACGCATCGCGGAAAGGGACTACCCCAAATGCTTGACGTGCTGGAACGCGTTGGCACTGGGCGAATGAAGGTGTACAGTCGAGGTGGATGGTGCGAGAGGAAAGCCAATGGCAAATTCTCTTCGAGTTCAACCAATACGTCAATTGGCGGCACGTTGATCGAGTGGAACTTGGAACTTCCTACGAGTAGAGCAGTTGTAGTGTGATGATGATCGACCTTGCAAAAGATTACAGCAAATACCCGGCAGGTAGATTCCATTCAGATGGAACCTACAATGGTGAGGATTTCCGTAAAGACATACTCGCACCGATGCTTGAAAAGCTTAAGAAAGCCAATATTGAAGAGAAGCTAATAATCGATATCGACGGCGTTCGCGTTTTTGGCTCCTCATTTATTGAGGAAGCATTTGGTGGCTTAATACGGCTTGGCCATTATACTTCACAAGAGCTACAAAACCTGATCGAAGTGCGCTGTACGAAACCAACTTTATTCTTTTATCAAGAGATGATCGAGAAAATTATAGCCACAACCGTTCCAGATCCCGTACGACACTAATTTTCATTATGGGCGAGATCGGGGATAAAGTTCTGATTGTGATAGTGGGTGCGGCATTAGGCGCGCTTATACAGCAGTATAGATCTGCTGTCTCAGAAGAATTGAATTTAATCAACGACCACATTAAAGACTTTGAAAAATTCTGTGATCTGTCTGTTAAGTACTGGACAGAAAATTTCGCAGATTTTCAGTCTAATGAAGCGTTGGCAGCGAGAGTAATGGCAGCTCATTATTCCTGCTTTCATCTATTCTCTCATATGTGTGTTTTTTGCGGTCAAAGCGCGGAAGAATATAAGAGATTATCTCACGAACTTAACGTGGCAGCGACTGGCGGTAACTTCAACTCCAAAGAACACAAAGCAGACCCGCACCGTGCCGCCGATATTGTAAGCATTCACTCTGAGCTAGTCCATCAACTGCGAATGGCTAGACCTCACGTGATTTCACTTAAACGCGCTACGCTAAAGCTGATTAATCACATACTTACCGCATGCAAAGCGGGATACCACAGTTTCATGCACCCAAACCGCCCGTGGCTGAACTGATAGCCCTGCAGGTTCTACGCAAAGTGAGACCAAAGCAGTCTGTATGATTTCATTATGTTTTTGAAATCGTCCGCCCCACATTTATTCGCATGTTTTCCCTCTCCACGCCTCAATCCGCGCTATCTACCACGGACAGTATAATCACGATGGAGACGCACTCACTAGAGACCGTGCTGCCCCAGTGATTTGGGAAGAGCACCAGGGCATAATGATAAGCCCACCCAGCGAGATGACGATGCTGGATGGGCCTCATAATTGATATCCGGAAATCAACGCAAATTAATGTAGCGCAGTTTTGTTTTCTGGCAAGTCCAAGCCGCCCAAAATACAGATTAAAGGCTTTACCCGTTAGTCAGGCATATTCGGCACAGTAGGCTGCTTTCGGTCCATAATCAAAACCTCACCGACAGGCTTCGCCTGCCCGCCACCAATGGTATAGGTTAGCGACACATCGCATATCTTGAACGCCGAGAAGATTGATCGCACCTCAGGCGTATCGTTAAGTGAAATCAGGAAGCGCCCCTTGATATCCAACATCCGGTTGGCAATCCTCTCGAAATCGTCACGGCTGAATACGTTCTTGCCGTAATCATTCTCGCAACCGAAATAAGGTGGATCCATATAGAACAGCGTTCCCGGCGTGTCGTACCGATCAATGAAGTCTGCCCATGACAGATTTTCAATCTGGACGCCCGCCAATCGTTCGTGGATCTCTTCCAGCAATACACCCAGCCGGTTGACGTTGAAGCGTGCAGATCCACCTGTATCAACGCCATAGTTGCGTCCGTTGACCTTGCCGCCAAATGCCAGACGCTGGAGGTAAAGAAACCGTGCAGCGCGTTCCAGATCCGTAAGTGTTGAGGCATCGCAAGCTTTGAGCCTTTCAAATTCCTTGCGGGATGTAATCTGGAATTTTAGCGTTTCCATAAATTGCGGATAATGACGCTGCAGTATCCGAAAAAGCGTAATCACATCGCCAGACACATCGTTGATAACCTCACATTTCGCGATCAGCTGACGGCGGAAGAATACGCCACCCATGCCCACAAATGGCTCTGCATAGACAGAGTGTGGGATTTGCTCGATGACAGCTGCCACTCGCTGCGCGAGCTGCTTCTTGCCGCCAATGTAGCTCGCAGCGGGAGACACTGGACGAACGCTCGTAAAAGAAAAACCTTCTTGCATTTTTATTAACCTGTTGAGGCCAGTATGCCCGCGCCCGCAAGGGTCGGGGTGTGGCATTTGACCTACCGTCATGCCGGGCGGAACTTGACGCGAATCAGTAGCCGCCGCTTTTCGGTGTTTGCGCACCGATAGCCGCCCCGTTAAGGGCAGATTTCCACAACCGCAGAATGCGGATTGACTCTTTTTCAAAATGAGAACATTTTAGGAACATATCCACATTGAGCGGAATATGTTCCTGTGCACCCCTGTGCGCGGGGCAGGTTTCGTTCAACCTGTTTTCTGGAGTTTGTAATGCGTCTGCCGGAGACGATTGAACGGCTATACCTCGACTTCGACGGCTTTTTCGCTTCAGTCGAACAGCAGTGCGACAAGCGCCTGCGCGGCAGACCGATTGGTGTAGTGCCATTTGAAGGCACAAATCGCACGGCAGTCATTGCATGCTCGAAAGAGGCCAAGGCGCAAGGCGTCAAGAACGTGATGCCGATCAAGGACGCATTGCGCGTCTGTCCTGATCTTGTGCTTGTTCCGCAAAAGCCTGACCTTTACCGCCGAGCGCACAACGCCCTTCTCTGCGAGATCGAGACCGTCATTGCAATTGACACCGCAAAGAGCATCGATGAGCTGACTTGCGTTCTCGATGACAGCGGGAAACGAGATCCTGAATTGCTCGCGGCGAGGATCAAGGCCGCGATCGCTGACAATATCGGCCCATACATCACCAGTTCAATCGGCTTTGCCGCCAACCGCCAGCTTGCGAAGATTGCCTGCAAGGCTGGCAAAGAGGAAAGCAAGCGACACGGAAGCTATGGCAACGGCCTTGCCATATGGTGGCCCGCATCGATGCCTGTGCCACTGCTTAAGGTCGAGCTGGAGGATATCCCCGGCATCGGATCGAGCATGGCAAAGCGGCTTTATCGGAATCGGGTTTACAGCACCGAGCAGCTCTATGCGCTTCAACCAAAGCACATGCGCAAAATCTGGAACAGTGTGAACGGCGAGCGGCTTTGGTATGCGCTGCACGGATATGACATCCAAGCGCCAGAACAGCAGCGCGGCATGTTCGGCCACGGTCGAGTGCTACCGCCAGAAGCCCGCAAGATCGACGGCGCATATGAGATATCTCGCCTGTTGCTCACGAAAGCTGCCCGTCGCCTGCGCAGAGAGAACTATTACGCCGGGGGCTTATGGCTCTGGCTGTCGATCCGTGACGGCTCATGGTTTGGCAAGCATCACCTTTCTGTCGTCAATGATGATCAGGCCATTCTAACCGGCCTGCATGCACTCTGGCAGAACGTCAGAAAAGACTTTCCGAAAGGCGTCGAGATCTTCCGGGTTGGCGTCACACTTTACGACCTGTCACCAGCCGACGAACGCCAGATCGATTTGCTCGATAACGACGACGAGCTGCGGCAGAAATGGGAACGCGCAAACTGTGCGGTCGATAAACTCAATTCCAAATATTCCGGCACGATTGTCAGCATGGGTGAATGGAAACCACCGGCAGGCGGTCATGTCGGTGGCAAGATCAGTTACACCCGCATCCCTAGCGCCGAGGATTTCTGGTAATGGGCAACTGGAAAACAACGGTCAAAGTTGGCGATCTGGCAGACGATCAGAAGCTCGAATTGATATGCCGCAAGTGTAACCGCCTCGCCTATACGGATCGAACCATGCTCTGCCGAGGAAAAGACCGCTCGCAACTCTATCTCGATGAGATCGAGAAGAAGGCCATATGCAAACGCCGGGGCTGCAATGGGCCGATGCGCCTGTCCATGGTGCGTTTGAAAGAAATGAGCGGTTTTGTCGGTGGTTTAGCATGAGTAGTTATGGTGGTGATAACGGTCGCGTTTCCAAGCCCGGAAAGCTGTTTGAGCATTGGTGTGATGCGGAAGGCTGCAAGGCTTGGGGATCGTTTGGATATAAGACCAAGTACGGCCAGCTCTGGTTTTGCCGCGTCCATAAACAAGAAGGCGAAGATGCACTGGCTGGACGCCGTTGATTTGCGCGCTACCTCCTTTGAAAACAGGAGGATGACATGCTGGGACCAAAACAACCGGGCGATTATCCAGACCGCGACATTGACTGTCAGGAAGCGGTTGCACGAGGGATTGCAGATCTAATCGAGCAAGCCACGCTTTCGGGCAGCTCAGAGCAAGAAGCTGCCGCAGCCATTGCTGACACCGGCATCCCCGGTATACGGGATCTAATTGACGATGCAGTGGCGGCAGGATGGTCGGAAGAAGAAGCGGCCCATGCGATCAAGATTGTTTCATCTGGAATGTATCGCGGGTTCACCGGCACGGATCCAGACGAATGACGAATGCAAAAGCCCCACCGAAGCGGGGCTTTTCTCATTTCTGGAAATAGGCAATCAGCTTCACCGTGTTTTCATAGAGCGAGACCACGCCGATCAGGATCGCCAGCACACCTAAAATCACCCACCGCATAAAGCGGCCAATGGTTCGTAGCGAGCGTATCAGATCAAGACCATGCTTCATCAGATCGATATCTTCCTCGCGAAGCTGGGAGAGAAACTCACGGGTTTCTTCCTTCAACTCAATCATTCGGTCTACAACTGGAGCCTCAGTATCCATTGGCATCACCTCATTCCCCCGCCAAGCCATCATAAAAATCAGCACATCGATCTGTGCGCGCATTCTGTCGATCAAGCGCCTGCCGTTCCCGCTTGAGAACTGATCGAGCTTCCACCCCATCGATCAGCGGCGCATGCTCTTCCTTTTTCCGACAATCATCGGGATAGGCTGGCAATTGCCGTTCTACCTGCGCCCGTCCCGCCTGTTCAGCCGCCTCCTGCAAAAGCTTGTTACTTGCGCAGGAACTCAATGTCATCGCGATCAAGCAGGCAAACCCGCCCCGCATCAGCAAGCCGCTGTTCATAGTCGGCAATCTCCTGTTCCGTTTGTTCAATGAGGGCGGCTTCAGCTGCGCGGGCGTTGCGCAGCTGCACTTGATAGGCCTCGATAACGAGAGCATTGGCGCGCCTGATCGATTTGAGCTGATCGATTTCAGCCTTTAAGGCCAACGCCTGAAACTCAGGCACCAGCCCTTTTTTCGCCTGCCCCTCGAACACGGCCCCGATATAAGGAATGTCCTTCAGCACCGGGACGCCGTTGTAATAGATGGATGCAAGCACGATCCCGATGGCAACACCTGCAGTCACCTTAATGGCGTCGAGGATCTGACTCATTTCAGACCAGCCAGACAAAGTTCAAGCTCACCGATGCGTTGCGCATCGCCCAGCTCGCGCCGCTTGCGCAAACCTTCCACGACCTTGCCGCCAGCCCGATTGAAGGCCGTCATAGCGTTGCAGGCCATGCGCCATTGCTTTTCCGTCATACGCCTCGCGGCAGTCGATTTGCAGGCAGCGCCAGTGCCGATATTGTATGAGAGATCCAGCATCGAAGCCTGCACGCTGATAGGAGCCTGATCAAAGGTCCGGATGCATTTGCGAAGCGGCTGTCGGAAATCAGTTTCCAGCCGCTTGATCAGCATTTCCTGACACTGTTTATCGATGTAGCTGTCGCCTTTTTTGACGCCTTTGGTTTCCCCCAGGCATACCGTCCAGACCTTTCCGAGCTTGTCGTAATAGGCATGGTTTTCCATACCCTCCCACGGCGCAGTCAGATATGTTGCAGTCAACGCAACCAGACCAAGGGTGGACGCCAAAGCTGCCTTTGCACGTTTACTCATCGCGAAAATCCTTCTGTGATTTAATGCGCATGACAAAGGCCAGCACCGTCACGATGAAGGTGAGAGCTGCGAATGCGCCTGTTGGGATGGGGAAAGCGTCACCCAGATAGGGCAACACGACTTCAAGGCCGGACAGAATTGCTGCGGCCAGCAGCAGGCGGATGCTCCACGCATAGCGAAGCACCCGCCTCCAATCGGAGACAAGTTTCATGAAGGTATCCGGTTCAGATTAGACCGCAAAAGAGAGGTAGCGCCGCGCCGAGGCAGCGTGGAGCTTGCGTAGCGTTTCCGTTCGGGAGTTAACTTCGGCTTATCTGTCAATCCTCAAAAATGAGGGCAGACGATATGAGATGTAGCGGCTAAGCTCATTCCAGATCAAAAGGAGGAAGCAATGAAGTCGCCAAAATCAGTGAGTGAATTTGATGGCAGAGTCCAAGATTGCATTCTTGCAATCCGGCCACGCGTGCTGCCAATCGTTGATGAAGCCGTCAGAGCAGGCTGGCGCGTCGATGACGTGGGCGCGTCCCTGACTGAAATAGGCGACATTCTGGTCGGAAGAAATGGTTATGAGATCTTATCTGAACTGTAAGCGGTTACCGGCGCTAACTAAGGCGTCAGCAATTCTGCGGCTCTCTCAGCACCAAACAAACCCGTCGCAACTTGTTCCAACAATGGCCAAAGCTCATGATCTGATCGGAAAGTATTTGCGGTCAGCAAGATTTGCCGAGTGCGGAATGGCTGCGCAGACATAGCAATCTCTACCTGCGCGGCTTCTTCGTTCGTCATGCGTTGCCAAAGCCAGACGGCCGGCAGGATCGTGATGACGGGCTGCGGCTCTGGAGCTACATACGGCGCAATCGGCCCATACTCGCCAGCATTGGCTTTTAGCCAAAGCTCTAATCCGTGTTCTGTGTCAGCGGTCGCGTGGGTTGTGAAGGGTTGAAGACCAAAGTCTTCATATTCTTCGAAGCACACATCGACATCGATATATGCATGATCTGCACTTGCCCAACGTGGGTTCTTCGCTTCAATAATTGTAAGCATCGTTTTATCCTATGCGTATCTGAGCCAAAGGCTTACTTTAGCCGGCGCGGTTGAATTGCCTGTTGCACCTGACATAAGTCGCCACGATCCGGTAGGCGAAGCGAACTGAGCGCCAAGACCATTTGTAAAAGCAAGATTGACCCCGGATGTAATCTGTCCTGGACTTTCGATGGTTGCGCCAAGCCATATCATCAACCCGTAAGTGCCAACTGCCCCGGCAGTCCCAGCCGCTACGGCGGGGAGAACCTGAGATGCCGCAATCTTTGTATTGAGAGCATTTTGCGTAGCAGTGCTTACGGGCAATCCCGCTTTATCTTGTAGTGTTCCATCACCTTGCAGATATTGGCTTGTCGTTCCGACTCCCAATGCAATCAAGGACCGACCAAGTATACCGAGATTAATAAGCTGTAATTTGCCCTGCGAATCCGTGGAAAGGGCTTTGTGCGGTTGCAATGTCAGCGCATTGAATTCTTCAATGTTGCCAATGCCGATTTCCCGAATAATCTGTGCAAGCCGATCATTCATCTGAATGTTCGATGTCGCAGAGGCTCTCTGACGATCAACCGCATAAGGTAGATCCGCACCACTCACACCCGAATAGGTGTAAGCGAGCGTTAATGAGGTTTCGCTTTCGACGGAATAGATCGGATAAGATCCACCGCCGACGAAAATCACCCCGCCATCGATCAATGCTGTTTCCCAGCCGGTGCCAGTGCCAGTCACGACAGCAGAGCCGTTTTGAACGGTCACATCGCCAATGGTATAAAATCGGTCCTGATAGGCCATAGTTTTCCCCTCCGCCTGTCACAGGCAGATTACAGAACATGAATTTTCAAAGAGATTAGTAGAGGCGCGCAGCACCCAGAACGTAGTATCGAGCGCCAGTCGGATCCGGCATCGAATATTCTTCGCCTGAATCGGCGCGCATATCGGTTGGTCGACCGGGGCTTAGATGGATGACCATGTCATTCTCACGAACGACAGTGGTCATGCAGTAATTCGACGTGAACCACGAAACGACATCGGGACGCCTGAGAGATCGATAATACCCCTGCGCCATCATCTTCGGCCAGTTGCCCACGACCTTCGGGAAGATGAACAGCCCGGAACTTTGGAATGGAACTACCGCTGCATGCGTACCAAACAGCGGATTTAGCGAGTTTTCCGTCGAGAACTGACTGAGAGGCAACCAGCCTTCCTTGATGATGCGAACGGAGGGAAACCGCGTATCGAGCAGGATATCGTTGCTATTCGGCGCGATGTCGCTGGAACCCGGACGCTTTATCTGGATATTGCCATCCGGCAGCGTCCGCATCACCAATGAGCCACCATTGGTCAGCTGTTCGATGCTGGTTGCATAAACCATGAACTTGCAGCCGATGGCATAATTACCCTCATTGGTGAACATGATGCCGTTCTGGTCGATTTTGTAATAGAACCGAGCCTCACGGCCCGATCTGCTTACAGTCGGATCCACTGGCGGAATTGAATAAGCCATGCCGTCAAAACGCATGATACCGTCGAGAAACATCAACGGATGCAAATCAATCGGTGTAGTTTTCCAGAAATAATATGACCCACCTGCCGGGATGATCGGTGTCTCCCCCATCATGACGCACATGTTGGGGGCCTTGTTCGAATTGATCAGAAAACTGCGAGGATTCGGGGAATCAACCGTTTCACCCCTGCGGGCAAACTTAACTTCAGAGCGATTTATTCTAAGCGTTTCCTGCCAAGGCATTGGTGGGCTGTTCGGAAATGGCAGTGGTGCGTTATTCGCAGGCAGATCCCACTGACAGGTCAAGGCCCTCATAACAGGGACGTTTCCGCCAATAATCATGTAGGTATAGGTTGGGCCTGTGTAATTGCTGATCTGGCCACACCAGCCGGTGAAATTCAGATCCGCAGCAATCCGGTCGTACTGGACGATTGTCGCGCTTTGGTTATTAACCGGATTATCCGCGTACACGCTCATCGCATTGTAGAGCGTGCCAATCGAGAACAGTTGCTTGTTTCCATCCGCGCCGTTGAAATCAAAAAGCTTGACCCGGTCATTTGGATCTATGAGCTTTGCTTCGAAGATCGGCACCATCCCGCCCATGTCAGGGAAGCGATTGAACATCTCGTAATACTTGAAGTAGTAAGACGTGCTCGACGCCCATCTCGAACTCAGCGCACGTCTCGCAGCTGGCAGCGTTGTACCGTCCAGAACATAGTTTGACGTATTTGGAGCGGTGGCGGAATAGATGCTTGGATTAAAGCCATTCGAGAAATGGAACTTGTCGAAAATATACGACAAGTCCTGTGCTTCTGAATTGAAGAAATATCGCCCGTAGGCTTCATTTGCCAAGGTCAACGGGTCATCTTCATCATATCGGAGGATCTTCATTACTGGCCCGACACCGGGTTTCCAGCCACGGTAAAAGCTCACCATCAGACAAACATCCTTATATCAGCAAAGTCGCCGTAACCACGCATAACCAACTTGCCATTAGTGGACATGAGCTGGTCGAAATAGGCCGTTGCAATACGACCGACCTTCAACAGCACTTCACCATTGACAATAGCGAGCGGGATCTCGACCACATCGCCCGTTTCGCTGACGAAATATGTGCGGTTAGCAAACAGGAAGTTTTCGGCCACCAGCTGGCCGTTGACTTCAACCACGCGATAGACTTGCGCGGCCTTTGCCGTCTGCCCACCCTTTGACGCTCTGGCCGAAATACTGACTTCGGAGAACACACCGTTGGCGGGATTTGTGGTGCCGGTCATGGACAGAAGTCCACTCGCGGACACATCATCAACCTGCGCCTGCACACCAGCCAGAAGCCCAGCCGTTGCAACGATCTGCCCCTCGACTTCCTCAATTTTCGCGGATTGCTCAAGAAACGAAGCTGCCAAGGCATTTGTGGTTTTCACAACAGCGGCACTGGTCAGGATATTCTGCCCGGTACCGACTGCAGTCGCAGCGGCGAGTTGCTCAACCAGATCATCCATTCGATCATAAGTGCTTGTCAGGTTTTTGAGCACGTCTTTGACAGCGCCCTTCATCTGTTCCAGCTGCACGATGACACTCTGCATGCCAGTTGGAGCAACAGTGGTTTTCCAAGGCGTCCAAGACTTGAAGCGATCCGGAACAGTCGTGATCGTCGCCTGTCCCTGATAGAAACGACCAGAAAGAATGTTCTTGCCGGTGACGTATGCACCCGCTTCGGGTTCGGTGCATTGATCCTCAAAGATCTCGAACTCATCCGCGACACGATATCTGAAGCGGACTTCCTTGATTGTCGGATCGTCAGGAGGATCCCAGCTGAAACGCACAACCGGCTGTTCAAAACCTTCCGCCCCCTTAATCATGCCAACCTCAATGTTGAAGTTTTGCACGGTCGCTAGAAGCGAAGGATTGAACGGTTCAGTTGGCGGGATAACAATCGGTCCCGGCTCAATCCCTGCTTCCGAATAAATGTCAGCGCCGGTTTCAGTCAGAACGAGAGAAAAGCGGAAATCTTCGCTCACCTGCCATTCATCGACAGACCACGTCAGGCCGTCATATGTGATCCAGTCACCCTCCTGTGCTTCCGTACCGACTCGCCAACTGACAGGGATCTTTGCTTTGCCACCCTTGCGTTGCTGACGATAGCGGATGTTGAGCAGGTATTGCGCCGTATCGGCATCGGTGACTTGCAGGAAGTCGTAAGAGGTCTGCCGCCGCCTGCCGTCAGCGGAAACATCCGCATTCACGACAATTGGCTTGAGGCTTTCCGCACCCCAGTTGCTATCGGGCGATGTAAACTGCCCCGACATCATATTGAAGAGATCAAAGGCCGATTTCCTGCGCGAGATCTCACCCTCGCGGCCAGCCGGAATATCATCCGGACCAATGTTCATCACCGGAACCTGCGGCGCGCCCGCAAGCACGCCTGACAGGCCGCGCCTGTTAAGCGCAAAGCCCGCCATGGCGTCTTCGAACTCTCTCAGGACTTCCGTATGATCATCGTCGCCAGTCACCCATAAGTTACAGGTGTATCTGGTCTTGCCAGCCCGCAGCTCGTCGCAAACGTTCATTGATGCGACATAGGTTGACAGATCAAGCTGCCCGATTGACTTGCCCTCGCCAATGAGCGAGCGATCAGAAATCAAGCCGCGCAGGCCGATCTGATAGTTGAAACGCTGCACAGCCGGGTTTTTGCTGAATTCATATGTCGCAGCATTGCCGAGCCGATGCGGGCCGGATCCGCCAGCAACCGAACTGTCCTTGCGCACATCGTAGCAGCGCAGGCCACGTAGCACCCACTCAACTTCGAGACGGCCCTTGTCGAACTTGTCGACATTAAATTCACGTTCGAAGACGACATATGTGTAACCAGCACCAACGCTACTCTCTTTCCACCTGCGACCCAGACCGCGCGTATCGTTGACCAACTTCTGATCAACGCCCTGCCCCGGTCTACCGTCATAAAAGCGGATGGAAATCAGATTGTCGTAACCGGCCACACCATAATGTGCAGTTTCGTTTCCGATCTTCGGACGCTCAACCAGTGTCTGTTTGCTGCCGTAAAAATAGACATACGGCTCCAAGCCGTCGCACCAGCCGTTCGCAAGCAGGAATACGTCACCGTTGAACTTATTGCCAGATCCCCACTTGCCGTAGAAAACCCGGTGACCGCGTGTCTTGCCGATGCCAAACAGTGTTTGAACCGGAACATCGCCGCCATACTGGATCTCACCTTGAACGGCGGAGTATTTCCGCGACTTGCGGCGGTTCATGTATGCGTTGATGCCGAGCTTAGCAGCCATCGCCAAGCCGCCAGCAATCAACGATGCTGCCAGAAGCGAGCCGCCAAAAAGCGCGCCCGCGACAAGCGTGCCTATAGCCGTGAAAATCATGGGATTTTTACCTGTGGTTCAGATCAGGTCCGAAAAGCTGCGATGCAGTCCGCTACCCGATGGTAGCTTGGGCCATCTGCCGTCTTGGTAACGAAGCGGCCCGACGCCCCGAGGCAGATGCCGACATGCTCGCCATTCTCAATATGAATGACGACGATATCGCCAACCTGCGCTTGAGCTGGCGAGACCGCCTCAAGATGTTGCGCGAAAAATGATGTCAAGCTCTTGTGGCCACGCTTGCGCAAAGCGCGCTGCGCACCGGGCAGCGTCTTGTATGATTGCCAATAGGAGAATGTCATCTCGCGTGACGGCTCGAAGGCATCGGCCATCTGGCAACCCAAAAAGAAACAATCCGATTCACCGAATACATACGGCTTTTCTAATTCAGCCTGCAAAACCGGCATCATGGTTTCAAAGCGGCTCATCGCTGCCCCCATTCTTCCACATCAGTCGCGGTGACCGATGCATATTCAAGGCAAGTATCGTTCGCATCATTATCGAACTGCTGTTCGGCCTGAGAGCGCTTGGCAAGAGTTGCACCGCGCGCAGAGCGCCCCGGAGGCTGCAAGTCGATCTTGATCGTGAGGCTGCGCGTGCCGTCACTTTGCTGCGCACCCTTCGGATAAGTGACCTTGTCGATTTCATAGATGTTTGAGATCAAAATGCCGACGACCTCATCCGTTCCACGGATCCCCGCTACATGACTGATGATGACAGGCGCATTGAGGTAATCAAATTGCTCAATCTTTGCGATCAGATCGTCAGGATCCTGCGTGGGGATATTCGAGAACTTAATCGTACGCGTGGTGACGCCTACGCCTACCGCACTTGTGGCACCTCCCGATTCCAGAAAGCGGTTTGGCAAGTATTTGAGACCATTATAGGTGTAAGGACGCCCGCCCCGGTGATATCCGACCGAACGTCCCGGTAAATCGAAGCGGATCAGATCCAGACGGACCAGATTGCCCGCATCGACCAGTGCCTTTACCTGCGGATCCGTGCTGTTACTCATAGAAAAACATCTCCGTCGCAGAGAAGCTGACAGGCCGATCCTGCATGGATTTCGATGCAGACCAGCTGCCGGGATCAATCTGCATCAGGCAAGACGC
Organism: Brucella sp. HL-2; assembly: GCF_025846885.2. Lineage (NCBI taxonomy): Bacteria > Pseudomonadati > Pseudomonadota > Alphaproteobacteria > Hyphomicrobiales > Brucellaceae > Brucella > Brucella sp. HL-2. Next base: position 92,891 of record NZ_JAOYTK010000008.1, read on the forward strand.
CCGCTCGAAATGAACCGAACACGGCACCTTGAAGTGCTGTAGATCAATCGGATAGTTGAAGTTCACTGTTGCCCGTCCGGTTGCACTGGCGATAACGGGTTGCGTGACCAGATGGAGAGAACGCACAAGCAATGTGCGCCGGATCTCCAAATAATCACCCGGCACCAACTCAAAGTTAGCGGGCAGGCCGTCAACATCAACAGATCGCGAGTTTATGAAGGATCGGACATTGCCCTGCCCGTTAAACCCGGATGGGAAACCGCCCAGATATTTAAACGGTTTTTGCCGATCAATGTCATAGGCTGCAAACACGCCGCCATTATCCGAGCATAGCGTGCGAAACGCTGCCATTAACCCGGACTGGTCACGTGTAAGAAAGCCGGTCCGGTATTTCGCAATCCAGTATGGCGTCCCGGTTGACTGGCTTTCGACCCGCCGCCCTTCCATACGTTCAGTGTTGGAAGGACGAACGGGATCAAAGTCACACTGCGCGAAAGGTACAGACGGAAGAGCAATATTATCTACCATGAATCACCGTTCTGCTGTCTGTTCTGCCGCGCCTCTTCATTTGACTGCACGATCGTCACGGCCTGATTGCCACTCTTTTCAAGAATGCTGGCGATGAGATCCGGAGCCATTTCCACCATGATGACGGTTCGGCTTTCACCACCCTCACCTGACAAACCGGAGCTGGAGGATCTGCCAAAGTTTCGAACCCCAAGGCTGCCATCGCTGCCACGGGTCAATGGCATAATTGCTTCAGCGCCAGCCTCACCCATCAGGCCAACCCCTTTCGCAAACGCAAAAGTCGTAGGCTTGGAAACAACCTGATTGGTGAAATTGCCGCTGAAAGACTTCAAACCACCCGGAAAAACACCGCCCTTGGCATAAAGGCCGACGCCCATCGATGGCGCAGGAGGGAAGTAACCGAGGCCACCACCACCGCCGCCACCGAATAGACCACCGAGAAGACTACCAAATATTCCGCCGCCACCGCCTAGACCGGAGCCAGCCTGCCCCACCTGAAAAATCGCATTGATTAGGTCGTTAAGCATCTTATCGATAACTCTATCCAGCCCGCCCAACATCGACTTCCACAGTTCATCGCTTGTGATCTTGCCGTCATCGAACGCACTCACAAGAGACTGCCCTAAGCTCAAGGTTGCGTCCCGGTTTTCCACGAGCTGCTCATTCAACCGGATCTGGCCAGCGAGCAATTGCCCCTGACTGGAAAGAGGATCTATGCCAGAGCTACGAAGCGTCGAAGCAACCCGCTGTTCAGTCGAGCTGCGGAATAGCTGCTCACGTTCGAACCGAAGTTCTTCCGCGAGAGATAGCGCCGCAACACGTTCCGCAACCTTCCCATAAGAGGATGCAAGGTTTTCCAGCTCTATGCGATGATCCTCCGATAGCGTCCTACCCTTGTCAGTTGCTTTCTGGATCAGCTCAAGTTTCATACGATACGCGTCAGCAGCCACCCCGGTCTTGCCAACCAGCTGCTCTTCAAGCCCCATCTGATCAATGCGATCCTGTGCAGATTTCACCAGATCTCGATAAGCATTGGCATCACGTTCGACTGATCTCTCGCGCCCACTCTTTTTAGTGCTTGTTGGCGCAATGCTCTCGAAGTTTGGTTTCTCGCCGGGAACCGGCATTCTAGAGAGTCTCTCCTGATCCTCGATACGAGATAGAGCGGACTGGTATGCGAGGTAAGCATCATCTTTGCTCTCGCGATCACCCGCTCGATTGACGGCGATTTGGTATTGTTGTGCTGCAATGCCACGCTGATCAAGCTGCGGAACGCCAATCTTAGCAAGTTCACTCAATGCTGCAGTCAATTCGGAGATTTGCTTTGTCTGAGCGGCGGCAACCCCTCCAATTAAGCCGATCGAAGCTTTTGCTGCTGCAGTGTTCCGATCTGCTTCCACCATCGCATCGGCCAGATGTATTGTTTTATCACCCAAGGATTGAAGGTTCTTGGGATCGGTGGCTACAATATCATTGATCTGCTTGTAAAATGCCTCGAAATCGGGACGACCAGATTTGACGCTGGCGCGAAGATTATTAATTGCAACTTCGAATGGCTTGAAACGCTGATCAACCAAAGTGGTTGGCGCTCCACCTGTAATGTTGGCACTGAGCCGGACCTCTTGGTCGAAAGCCGCGTACGCTTCCTTGGCGGCTTTCTCGAAAACCTTGACGTTTTCGCGCGCACTCGCTTCCAAAACTGCGGTACTTTCCTGAAAGTACCTTTGCATGCCGTCTGTAACGCCCGGCCACCGTTGTCCAATCTGCTGCACGAGTTCTGCATGACGCTTCATCGCATCATCAACAGAGGGCAGATCAGACTTTAGCGACATCAGGTATTGCGCAAGAGCCGAACCACCGGCGATTATTCCGATCGTTGCAAGGGAGACCGGACTAATAATAGACATGAAGGCAGAACCAATGCCCCTAACAACGTCACGCCCTTTCCCCATTTCATTGAAAACAGCGGAAAGCTGCGTTCCTTGCTGGAGAGCGATCTGGATCGGCGACATGCCCATCGCATTCGTCACAGCAATATCTTGAAACTGGGCAGCAATGTTTGCTGTATTGTGGCGCGCCACACCTCCTGTCACGGCGCCTCCCCGCTGTTTGAGGGCAGCAACAGTCTCAAGTGCGGCTTTACGCTCGCGATTAAGCGCCGAAGTCATTTCATCGGTCGAAATCGCGCCCACAGCATGAGCTTGCCGAATTTCGTATTGTGTAGCCTTATATTGCTGAATTGCTGCAAACAGCGGATTGAATTTTGCTCTCAGATTGTCGAGCTCGCGTCCATACGCATTTATATCAGACCCACGCAGATCGCTCGAAGCGCGATCTGTGATTCCAAGCTGCCTATTGTAAGAAAGCTGAGACGTCTGTGCGACGGCGAGTTTACTTGCCGCATCTGCTGCGCGCTGAGAAATGGCGGCTTGAGCTTCTAACCTTTGATTGAGCGAGGTCACTAACGGAGCTAGTTCAACGTGTCCCTGATTCACCAGCTGCATCGCATCGGCAACTAGACCGTACTTTTTATAAGCCCCTTCGAGTTGCGCTGCAGCGCGATCCAGCCCCATACCGCGATCAACCGCGCGACCAATTGCGCGAACGCTGCTCTCGAACTTAGCCGCATTAGCATACCCATCAATCAGTGCCTTGCTGAGGCGTACTGAGCCTGTGGCAGACTTATCCATAGCAGCGTCTGCCTGAGCAAGTGCAACACCCACAGAATGGCTTGATAAGGCGCCAGCCTTATCCGCAGCGATTTTTTGATCCATACCCGCTTTGTACTTTGACGGGTCGAAGTCAGCTGCGACACGAAGGGAACTCAGCTGGATCGTCATTTGCACCACCCTATAAAAACTCTGCCGGGCAACTTTCGTTACCCGGTAGTTTGTTTATTTGTCTCATTGAGATGATCGAGCCATTCAGCGTCTAAGGCAGCTATGAGCGCGCGAAAGGTGTCGAAGAAAACACCTTCGATTCCATATCTTCGTGCGTAACAATCCATTGCGAGGAAGCTGATGGGGCTTTCGCCGCCCAAAGCACCATACTGGCGATCGTATCGCAGGAAATGCCATGCTCTTATGTAAAAGCCATACCATTCCGGCCCTTCGGAACCCTGCGGCGGAACTGGTTCTGCTAAACTGGAAAAAGCGTCGGGATCAGTTGCTCGGAGCTTTTTCAGCCAATCGTCTTGCCCCTTCCGCTTGAGCTGATAGCGGAAGGCGCTTTTTAGTTTTTTACTGTTTCATCCAAAAACTCGACTTGTCGTCTGCCCACCTGTTCGGCGCACCAAAACACCATATTCAAGATGTTTCTTCCTTCAGGAGAGGACAACAATTCTCGCGCATGTTCAGGATTGTAGCTTTCGTTTACCCCCTTCCAGTCCAACAAAAGATAATCCGCCGCGAGATATCCATCGGCCTCAGAAACCTCCTTAAACGGAGGGGTTTCAGTCCCATATTTCTGTGACAGTTTAATCTGCTGCGCCGTTTTGGCTGTCACATAATCGGGACTGTTTGTAGAGCGAACTTTGAACTGCAAGCCCGGCAAATCACCAAGACGTGGCCAAGTTTTAACGAATATCCACTCACCTTCCTGCTCTTGATGGACATCGACTTTCAAGCTATCGAGCTTAATCAGTTTTTTCATGACTGTGTTTCCAATGTTATTTTAAACGACTGAGGGGAAAAAAACGTGTTCAGATCAATCTTGATATTGGCGACCTTGATGAGTAGCTCAGCTATCTCTCAAACCATTGTAGATGATCTGGATGGTATTGAACCCAAGCTCGCTAAGCAGATTGCTGAGGACGTCGCTGAAAGTTTTACAGATCCTCTCGCAGCGCAAATCCGAAGGCTTCACAAAAGCAACAGCCACGAGGATTCAATTTGCGGTCAAGTAAACGCGAAAAATCAATATGGCGGATATGTCGGCTTTAAGAGCTTCCGCTACATCGTTGACCGCAGAAAAGTCTATTTAGAGAATACGGGCTGCGAATGACGCGGCGTCTTATTTCTCGTAATATTCGAGGCGATCAATGATGAGATGCGCCGAGGTGAGAGGATCCTTGCTGGCCTGCCCGGTGAGCGGCAGCATCAGATCTTGATTTTTACCACCCGCTGACACCGCGCCATCAGTGTAAACGTAGCGAGGAACCGCAAAAATCAGCGCCTGCTGATTTTTCTCGATGCGGGTGCTGATGTTCGTCGGCGTTCCTGCAAAAAGCTTCGACAAGAGCGCATCAGAGCCGAAATAGGTTTCGACCTCGACCTGCACATCGAAACTGCCCTGCCCGATCGCAACCGGCCCAACTTTGTCATCGCTGCGGATCGCGTTGATCATGCGCAGATTGTTGTTCACGCTGACTTTGAAGCTGCGGACGAAGTTCGGTCCACCCACGGCAACGCCGTTCTCAGCAATCCGGCCAACGTTGACCGCCGCAGCCATAACAGGGTTACTGGTTTCAGGATCCGTCGTATCGTCCAGAGAGACGGTTGATTGAGAACCTGTGGTGCCGTTAAACGTCATGGCCCACTTGGCGATCTGCTCCGCCTCAAAGGTGAACTCACCTTGCGCCACCGCCATCGAGTTTTGAGCAATGTAGGTCGGCTGCGCTTGGCTCATGAAGCCACGTTCCAGCGTTCCGGTAAAGAGATCCACGCCGTTGCGGATCGTGTCACCGAAAAACACGCGGACAGTTTTGCCAGCGCCAGCATTGACGGCCCATGCAACCGGCAGATTGTCGAGTGTGAGCTTGTTTGCAGCAATAGCCGTGACGCGAACAAATGTATTGAGGCCTTCGGCATCAAAGCGATACGCAGCGCCCGTACCACCAATCTTGATCCACTGTCCGACCTTCAGGCCTAGAGTGGTAAAATTGAGCGCCGCCGAGGTCAGGCCATCTGCAACTGTTTTCAGGTCAGCAGCCGCACCCTCAAAGCCGACAACGGCAATGCGTGCGGTCGCAGGTGGCGCGGCCTCATCTTCCAGCTTGTCGGCTCCCACCGCAGGAACCGTCCCCGATCCAGTGGTGATACGAAAGAGGCCGTTGTTATCAGCTTCAGCAAAGCCTGTCAGGCGAACAAGGTGACCAACGCCAAACGCAGCACCTGCAGTTACTGTTACAACGCCGGTCGCAGCTGCAACGCCGGTAATGACGCTTGCGGCTGCACCGTCATTGTCACGGAACGGTCGAAGCGACCACGGCGCAGACATGAGTGAACGGAGCCAGCTCGAAAACGGGCTACCGTCAGGCGGATAAGACAACTCGCCATTGACCGCGCCCTGCGACTGCACATTGACCATGATCGGATCAGAGTTCATGCGATCGGAGCGGATTTCTTCCGAGTTGATGAATACCGGCTTATATTGCAAGGATTCACCAGTCAGACGAACAACACGCATGCGCGGATTTGCCGGTACTATGCCGGGCGTGAGTTCGTCAGTCCAAGTCATGCGCAGCCGATTGCTGTCCATGGCCTCATCTCCATAATGTTAGATTGTTGAGAGGTGACCAACGCCGAACGGCGCTGGAATATTATGAGGCCTCAGCCTTCATCCCGTTCCACATCGATGGTCACGGTCATGCGGTAATAGTTGCCGTCCATTTCGCCGGGTTCGCCTGCCCCGATAGAAGCCGTTCCGAACCGGATTGCTCCGATTTCCTGCCCGCGAAACAGATCATACAGCTGGCGGGATAATTGGCGTGCTTTGCGCGTTCCGCCACCTCGCGGTACCAGCACGTGCAGACTAAGCTGACCATTTTCACGCCAGCGGTTCGCCGCCTGTGTTTCCGCGCCGATTGAAGCTTGATCCATAAGATCGCCGAATATCTCGACAAAGACGAACGGTTCAGGTTCATCCGGTGTCGGCCAGTCTTCATTCTCGAAAACCAGAGGCGTGTCGATCCATTGCGATTTGAGGAAATCCTCAATCGGCTCAAATGTTTGTGGTGTTGCCATGATCAGCGGACCAGATTGATAACCAATGAGGGATAGGTGAGCGGCTTTCCAGCCTCAGTGTCCTTACGGCGCGCAAGCGTGGTGCGTCCGGCTCGATGCGCGCTTGATCTGGCAACGGCCTTTGCTGCAATCGTTCGCTGATGTCCGGTCAGGACATACGGAACCAAGCGATGCAAACCTGACGGCAGATTGAGGAACTTGACCTGCACGCTGATGAAGGACTGACCGAAACGGCGGAACATGCGCTGTCGCGCACGTTCGAACAGGCGTGGCGGGACTGACATTTTCATGGCACCCACTTGGATCTTGCGCGTGTATGGCTGCACGTTGGTGATGATAATCTCAGCGTCAGCCGAGATCTCGTCAAAGTTGATCACCGGGCGCTGATCGGCCAACACAATGAAGGAATCCTGATAGAGGCCAGACTTGCGCGGGCTATATTCCCGTAACCCTGATATAGCTTCATTGATAACGGCCTGCCACCAGACGAACTCATAGACAATCGGGCCGGGAGCCGAGACGCTTTCTTCAGGTGCATCTTTGACGCGATTAACATAGCGCTCATAGAAACGACTGCCCTCACCTGACTGAATAGCCTTTGCCAGCTCTTCCTTGGCCATCTTGGCAAGTGCCGCCGATATCGCTTCCTGCGACAAGCCTTCCGTCGCAACCGCAATCGCCCGGTCAAAGAATTCGAACTTGGTAGCAGTTGCCATTATCCTCGAACCCTCACGTTCACCCGCACAGACACATCATTCATGCGGACGATTTCGGCCGTCTCGACACTGGCGGCTGCACCGGCAATGACAATCTTGTCACCCTTTCTAAGAGCGACAGCAGGCGCGTCAGGAAGAAGCACAACATTTCGGTCGCCTTGCTGGATCTGCTCGATCAGTTCCTCAGGCTTGTAGCCACGGACGAAAGCCCGCTGCGCCAATGCTTCAGATTGTGTCTGGCCATTGGCGATCTTACGCAAATCCACGTTCTGACCGTGGCGGGCGAGCTGACGTTGCAGTTTCGCAATGGCGTGCTCAGGTGTCATCGCGGGATCCTCAACGTAGACAACAGGCTTTCACTTGCTGACTGAACCACCGCAGCCACTTTATCAGCATCGAGATACTGTGTAGATCCCACGCCCTCAACATCCTCAGACCGTACATTTCCCGCAGGCCCGAACGTCGTAAGCATCTGCTGAGTAGCCAGAATGACGGCCTGTCGCGCCCTCTTAGGCAGATCGCCAACGCCATCACTTCCGTCATAACCCGCCTTGAAGCGAATACGGACAGCATCCGGATCAGCGGCTATATCCGTGGGCCACCGAAAATTTGGAATCCCACGCACTTCCGGCTGCACCGATGATCGAACCAGACGGTAATTCTCAGGCGGAATGAACCAGACGACACCTTGTCGATCTGTAAATTCGATTGAGACAATCTCGATGACAGGGGGGAAGCGAATGCGCAGATCGGAAAAATCACATTGCTGCTGTTCAAGCGTCTGCGGGCCGAGGCACCGCCCCAGCCAGCCGGAGGGACCGTCGATACCTTCCGTCACAGCTTCGATCATCGCTGCGACGGCGCTATCATCCTCGGAATGACTCCCGGCAATGTCGGCAGGCGTAACAAATGGCTGCGGCGGCTCAATAACGACGGTCGCCATGATTACTTGTCCTTACTTGGTTTCTTGGCCTTTTCGACCTCATCAGCAAACGCATTCAGATCATTGTTGGCCTGTTCGCGTGCGTCGGAGATCTCTTTTGCAATCACCGAGCGCTCAGTATCGGCATCAGAGCGAGCGGTTTCCACTTCCTTGCGGATACCTGCAATATCGTCATTGGCCTGAGTGCGAGCATCATCGACCGTCTTATTGATGTCGGCAATTTTCGTGTTTGCCTCTGCCTGCGCATCATTGATCGATGTGTTGATCAAATTGATATCGGCTAATGCCTTGATGCGAGCGTCCTCAACGGTTTGCTCAATATCAGCAATGGTTTGTGCCGCTTTACTTCGGAGCTCTTCGAGGTCCTCTGGCAACTCGTCACCTTCCGGCACTGCCCATCCCTGTGTGATAGCAACTCCCGCGAGTTTGCCTTCCACGAAATCATTCACTTTGAAATCTTTGGCGTGGATCTCACCATCCGGCACACCCGGAAACGCCTTAACAACGATCGCTTTCATTGGTCTCTCCAATGGCTAATGAAATTCGCAGCGCCTCAATCAGCGCTGCGATGGCTTCATTTTGGTTTTCGGGTTGGGTTTATTCGCCAGCGGCAACGCGTTGATAGCGAAGCCATTCTGGATTCCACATGCCGCCGCCGACGCGTTTACGGGTGTAGAACAGGACGTAAGGTTTTTTGGTGTACGGATCGCGCAGGATCGACATGCCAACGCGGTCGAATATGCGATAAGCTTCGGACATATTGCCGTAAACGAGTGGAATGGAATTCGCTGCAACGTCAGGCATACCGGCAAGTTCATTGAACGGATTACCAAGAACCTGCGCTGGCTGGCCTGCCTGGAATGGTGGCTGCCAGAGATAATTACCCTGACCATCTTTCATCTTGCGGATCTTGGCGTGTGTCTTGCGGTTGCCAAAGAGTGCAGCACCAACACTGCGATCTTCCGGCAGACCATAAACAAGATCGATGATGCCATCGGCGGTGATATCAAGAGCGGAACCTGTAACAATTTCCTGCACAGGGCCGAGAGGGTGGCGATTATCCACAGGAAGCGCCGCTTCAGCAGCTGCATCGTACATCAGGAAGCCTTTTGGCTTTTTGATGCCGTCACCGCTCACAAAGGAAATCCCTTCCTGACGCGCAAATTCGGTATTCACCTCATCCGACAACCATGCAGCAAGATCAATGGCCGAATCTTCCAGAATAGTTTGCGTCGCAGCCGGTTGTGCGTAGATCTCACCGAAGCTGTAGGCATATTCGCGTAGTTGTGATCCTGCCGTTTCAGGGCGAGGATCAGTTTCACCAACCCAACCCGATGTCGTGCCGTGCACATTATAAAGGCGCTTGAAGCCAGCTCCTGTCACATTCTGCACGGTAGCAAAGCGGCGCATTGGAGAAACTTCAACGCGCTGATCAGTAATTGTCCGATCCCATTCGACAGGTGCCGTCAAGCCGCCGTCAGGATCCGAGCCGACAGAATAGGCCGCAGAAATATTACCGTCACGCACCATGGCTTTGAGCGCATTCTCACCGTCACCGTCGCGGAACCAGCTGTCAAACTTTGCCTGATATTCACGATCTTCCGCTGACAGTTCAGGGCTGCCGTCACCGCCAGCACCGACAGACATTGCCGCCATGCGAGCGTTTGATTCATCGAGAGCAGTCACCAGTTCAGAAATGCGCGCTTCAACCCGCTGCATCTTTTCTGTGGTGATGACATCATCAAACTTCTTGGTGATGCCGTTCAGCTTTTCTTCGTGAGCGGCTTTAAAATCAGACCAGTCACGGTTCATAGCCTCAACGACAGCTACCGGATCAGTCAGATCGGCACGAATTGCCAAGAGGCCACTGGATGCAGTCAAAGCTGCAAGATTTGCGATACGCTTAGTCATAATCAGACCTTTCAGGAGATTTGGAGGGTTGAACGGGCGCGCATCACAGCGTCCCGTAGTCTGTCAGCGTCTCGCGTGACGTTTGGGACAGCATCGCGCTTGCCCGATTTGAGTTGAGAAACAATAGATTTTGCGTCCGTTGCGGAGCTACCGGAAGCCATCAATGCGCGTTCGATGGTGCGCTCGACGGGGATAGGCTTTGTGGACACATCAGCCGTCACCAACTTGACCGTGCCGGGAGCCATCTTCTTATCCGCCAGCCCCTTTTCGATGGCATTGGCAGTGGTGAACACCGTCCCTTTACCCCGGCTGCGATCCATCCACGAAAGTGCGACCGACTTTTCGACACCCGCGCGAGCTGCATAAATCTCAGCCATACCGTCATCCGCGTCGGCCAAGGTTTCAGCAGCATCTCTCGCATCGTGATGGTTTCCAGCGATCAGTGCAGAGGCCCGATGCACCATGATGACAGAACCATCGGCCATGTTGATCTCGTCACCTGCCATGGCGATCACCGATGCGGCAGATCCGGCCATTCCAAGCACGTTGATCGTAACTTTCGCCGGATGCGCACGCAGCAAATTGTAGATCGCCAGACCATTAAAGAAATTGCCGCCCGGCGAGTTGACATTCACGGTCACATCTCGCGGTCCAATTGCCCGCAATTCGGTGCCGATCCGGCGTTCGGTATTGTCAACGTCACTGAATATCGACGTTCCGATCTGGCCATAAATCGAGATAACCGCCTGCCCTTTCGGCGCAGCTGCCTGAATTTCTGGTCGAAACTCAGCTGCAGTCTCTGCGGGCGGCTCGAAATGAAGAATATCGCTTTGCTGAAATGCACGGATCTCAGGCAACTCACGAAGGGACATCAGTCGTCTCCTGCTTAACGTTGGCTGGCCCTGCCAGCGTGTTTCCGTTGGGATTTTCGGGCAGATCCTGAAGGCCACGCACTTCATTGGCTGTCATCCAAGGTTGGTGACCACCCGAACCAAGCGCCTTGGCGAAGAACTCGCCTTGATCTTCCATCGAGCCGCGCATCAGCGCACCCGCATTGAATTTCACTTCAAACAGCTCCTTCTCATCCTCTTCGAGGAGAGACCGCTGCACGCACTGTTCCCAAGCGGTGAACCAAGGCTGCAAACCGTAGCGAACGAAGAACTGCCCAAGCACACCAACACCAGTTCCCCAGTTGGTTTCGTCCAACATCAAAAGCGGACGGGGAACGCCGAATACCCGGCTATTCTCTTCAGCCTGAAACTTGCGCGTTTCCATATGCTGACTGTCTTTGGCGGTGACAGAGAATGGCTCAGCGTCCATATCCTCTTCGAGAAACATCCATCGATTAGCATTCGAAGCGCCGGAGTTGGCCTCTTCAATGCTCTTTCGAATGTAGTCTTTCGCCGGATCGCTTAACTTTTTGGGGTGCTTGATCTTGCCCCCGACCAGCATGCCGTTCTTGAAGAGCCGCGCCGCAGCCTTTTCAGCTTGGATAGCGATTGCGATGGATTCAGCCGCCGCTTTCACAAGTGATATGCCGCGAATCCCGTCATCCGACATGCCGCGCAGATGGAAAATGTCCGACGCTGGAAATTTACGAACGCCGCCTTGCGGTAGCGTCACTGAGTATTCCAGAGACCAGTCGGGAAGCTGTTTCACAGAAACCCGCGAGGATTTCAGGGGGACCAGCCGGATAATCTTACCAAGCGAGCGCACAATGAGCGCAAACGCATCACCTTCTGTCAGTGCCTGGTATTGCATATACGACCGAAACTCGAAGGCCGTCTGCCAGTTATTCGGCTCACGATGAAGGATCTTGAAAAGCGGATGTTCCCGCGCCTTTTCCTTTGTCGCGGAGTCGATCAGATGCATGGGCAACATGCCCATGGAGTTGGTGATCAGGCTCACACAACGAAATATCGAAGTGTTTTTCATCGCAGCATCGACCGTGACCGTGATCCCGGCATTGGTCATCTGCGATTCCCGTAGCATCTTCACGATATCTTCTGTCGTGACGACCGGCTGCGCCTGCGCCGGTTCCTCCATGGCGCTCATCTCAGCCATGGCGGAGCTGTTCGCATTACGGCGCAATAAAGTGCCTAGAAATCCCATCGATTACACCGTTTCCACGCCGCGCGTTTCGTAAATGGATGGCTCTTCGACCTCTTCCGCCATACCCAGACCAACCGCCATGACAGTCGCGACAACGCCGTCGATCTTATCGAGCGAGTTTTTCTTGTCCGGTACGTAATTGAGGTTTGAGTCAAAGCGGATAGTTGAGTGTCCGAACATCCATGCAAGCACCGGATGGCCACCATGCTCAATCTTGCCCGCAAAAATCAGTCGTTCGACTTCTTTGGTAGGTTCGGACAGGGTCTGATGTCCCTGACGCATCTGGATCTGCAACTCAGGATCCATGCCATCATGTTGCAAATCACCTGCAAGCTTGCTCGCGTTCCAAGGATCGTAGCCAAAGGCCTGAATGTCGAACTGGGCGAATGCATCGAGAATGGCTCTCTGGACAAAGGACTGATCGACAAAGTCGCCCGGTGTAGTAAGCAGAGCTCCATCACGAACCCACTTTTTCCAATCAACCCGATCATCTTCATTAGCCCGGTCATCGAGCGTTGCTTCTGGAACCCAGAAAAGCGGGATTATCACCCACTTGTCGTGATCATCGTCAGGAGGGAAAACCACGACAAGCGCCGTGATATCGCGAGTTGAAGATACGTCACACGCCAGAAACGCTGTGCGCCCTTTATGCTTCTCCCAAAGGAGAGGCCAAGATTTCGCATCGGACGTGCAAGCTGCCCATTTTATTTTCGGGATCCAGCCTGATAGCTGATCAACCCACCGATTGAGGTGATAGCACTGGAATACAGCTTCAAGTGCTGGTCTGCCTTTCGCCTTCCGGAACTCAGTCTGAAGGTAATCGAGCGTCGGCGTTAGACCAAGACTGGGATTGGCTTTGCGCCATATCTGTTCATCGGTCCAATCGTCTTCATCCGCGATCCCGAAATAGACGACAAGCGTGCTGGGATCATCCTTCACGCCTTCCATTATGGAAATCGATTCTTCGAACCATTCGAACCCCGTACGATTTTGCTTTCGGCCCGCTGTTGAGGCGTAAAGCTCTATCGGCTGAAGTCTGGCACCCGTTCCCTGTCGAAGGGTGTCGGCAAGTTCGCGTGTTTTCCATTCGTGGATCTCGTCACCAACAATGACAGTTGGTGAGCGTCCGTGTTTGCCATCTGGAGAACCAGTGAGCAGCTGGCAAAGTGAAGATGTTTCGCGCAGGAAGAACGTTTTATCATGCAACGAAATGCGCTCATTGCCCTGCGCATCTTCCAAAAGGCCGTTGGCCTCGCGGATAATATCCTGCATCTTGCCGAACGGGACGCGGCCCTGATCTTCATTGCGCCCGAAAACGTAGGCTTCTGCACCGTTAACCTTCTCCAATACAAAGAACAGAACGCCCAGAGCAGCAAGAAATTCCGATTTACCGTTCTTGCGCGGGATCCAGAGATCCAGCCGCTTGAAGATCCGGATATGCTCGATACAAGGTTTGTGTGTGGCCGGGTCGATGACTTCAATCGGCTTTTTCCAGCCAACCAGCAAACGAACCGTAATTTCCTGCCACTTGACCAGGCGAAACGATACGCCCTTGAAACGGTCATTGGTGAGGCGGAATATCTTGGGCCATGCAGCGACAACTTTGTCGGCTTTGCCGTGATCGAACCACGCCCCCGGAACACTGGCAGCCCGTTTCCAACCTGAAAGCGCCCATGCATAGGCAGGATCCGTCGCCACATCAGCCAACCACGATGGCAGATTGTAAGCGGCCCAGCCGTCAGTTTGGTCTTGCTCCCGGTGGTGGGCTGTCTGCCCCATTCATCAACCCCATCGGATCGGCGTCAGGATCGTCATCAGATGTCGGACGCTGCACGCCCGATTGCGGATGCGTGCCGCCAAGCGGCAATCGACCCTGACCAGCATTGAAGGACTCGGTCCGGATAAGATCCTGATCGCGCATTGGCGTGAAACCGAACTCAGCATCGAGGAGGCGCAGCGCTGTTTCAGCTTTCGCCATGAAATCAATGTTTGGATGCGTGCGGTAAACGATCTCGCCGTCGCCCTTTTTGACTTTGACAGTCACACCGCCTTTCGGCAGATCCTTGCGCAGCTGATCTGCACAATCGAAGAATTGCTGCATCCACCAACAGTAGCGAGCGAGCGCACCACGATAAGCCGGACGCCTGCGCCCTTGCTTGACCATGATGTCGGAAAGCTCTTTCCAAAGGCGAATGGCATAAGCCCAATAGGCCGGGGCTTTCGTGAACTCAGCAGGAACCGGAAACGGGTCAACATCCGTGCCGGACTTTTCTGCCGCCTGCGCAATCGCCTCAAGTTCCTGCTCGACCTTGCGTTTCCGTCGACCGGGAAAGCCTTTAGCTTGCTGCAACTGTGGATCGTCTTTACGCCGTCCCATACCTCGAACCGCCTGTTTGGCACCCCGAAGGTGCAGAAAAAAAAGTTATCGCCGAAAATATCGCGCCGGGTTTTTAGCTATCACCCACCGGTCCCGGCCCTCAGACGCCCGAACTTTCGACCGCCCCCCCCTAAGAGGGGAACATCGCGTTCGATGCGGCACAAATGTCATGAAGTTGGATGCGGAGGTGGAAGGCCATCTCGTCTTCGACTGCATGGTCAATCACGATTGGTCGTGATGCTCCGACAAGCTGAGCGAGATCGCCATGGTTGGATACTGCAACAACTCTGCATCGGCTGGCCGTTTCGGCTCCGCGCAGCTGGCGTATCATCGTCATCACGTAGCGTCGAAGCACAGCATTATGAACGACGACGAGCGCCCCTGTTTCTGGAAGCGCTTCAACCATTGCCCTCGTACGACCCTCACCGCGCATGACATCCTCGTAGATCTATCAGTTGAAAAAGAGACGGGTGAGATGGACCGCTGCTTTGCTATCAAGGCGGAGATCCGATGCGTTCAACAGCCCTTGCTCATACTGTCGTTCGAGCTGCTGTTTCACGATGTCGTGGTGCTTGGCGCAGCATGGCTGCCAATTGGCCTTATCCCAAAACAGCGACTGGTCGCCCTTATGTGGGATGATGTGATCAACGACCTTGGCAAGCTCAACGCGATCAACAGCCTCGCATCCAATGCAGAGCGGATTGTCGCGCTTATATGTGACCGCCGCCTTGTCCCATCGGGACGTATAGCCACGATCACGAGCGCTGCCCCGCCTCACCTCGTATGCCTTGCGCTCCTGCTTGACAGTGCCGAGATGCGCAGGTCGAAAGGATCGGGGCTTGGATGCCATCAGACACTAATCCGAAACTCAGCAGTATCACCCCGGTCAACTATCGTTACCTTTCCGTCACGAGGTCGAGTGACAGAAGTCTGCATGGTCAGGCGACCATTCTCGAATGTCAGCGGGAAACCATTAGGAACTTCACCAACGATGCGAGATTGAGGCATACCAACAGTTCCACCGCTTGCCAGCCGCTTTGGGCTGTCAGGCTTTGGCAGAGCGAGGCTGGGAGTGACTGCAAGAACAGGCGCAAGACCAAGCATGCGCAGGAAAGCACGGCGCTTCATAACGACCTCACATATATGGAAATGGAAAGAGCGCCTCGAAGGCGCTCAATGTGGTTGGTGAATTTCAGACATAGCTTACGCTCTAGCCCTGAATCGATGCCTCTTGATTGAGACTGTCAGGGCGGGGTCCGAGCGTGGACACCTCAGGAGCATTGCTCCCCACGTGCTACCGTGTATCGAGGATCACTATCTAAACCGGATCATCCAGAAACCGATATGAGTCATACCGGAACCAGAAAAGCAAGAGGCATGATCATCGGCGTTGGCTGACCGAATATCTTGATTTCAACCACGGCTACGCCCTTGCCCTTGCCGCCGCCTGACAGAAGTTCACCCTCTATACCAGCAAACACGCCCTCACGAATTTTGACGCGCTTCACACCCACAAATGCCGTATGCGGTACTTCATGATCAAAATCACCTTTATCCGCTTTGCCACTGAATTCATTAACTTTTGTGGCATTTACCGTATAAGGCTTTTCATACCCACCAAGGATTGAAACAACATGCTCGAAGCCAAGTAGCGTGGCGTAATTCTCATTAGACATCACTACCCGAACCAAGACATATCCAATCATGACGGGCTGGAGCTTTGGGGGTATTTCCCGTCCTTGACGCCTCAGTTTTGGCCCCATCTTCATTGGGGATAAGACTTCGATATCCACACTTTCTAACTCATTTTTTACGTAAAGTTCACGTCCTGTCATGACGCGAAGCACCAACCAAGGCGAATCACCACCAGCACGAATAGCTGCATTTGCGATTGCTGCACGCCTGCGCGTACGCGCCTCAATGAATCGATCAAGCTTTGCATAGCAACGAGTGAGGTCAATTTCTTCTGCCTGCTCAGTGAGACGCTTATCTGCCATCATCATCACCAATTCCCCTCAAAGCTGTTTCGAAGTCTTTCATTCCATCCGGGCCACCAACCGGGAAACAAACCCATTCCAGCCAGTCAGGCGCTGGATACCAACGCCAGCCTCGTTCAGCGTGATATGCCTGCCATGCGAGCCATTGCTCGCCACCGACCCGAACAGACTCCATCTGTTCGCATAATGGTGAGAACCGGGCAGATACTGCCGTTGATCGTCCAGTGGCGGCACGCTCGAACATACCTTCAACTGATCCCCAGCCCTGTTTCACCAGTTTCTCGCGGTAGATCTCTTGCTCACTTCGCTCACCGCGCTGGATCTGGCCACGCTCGAAAGCGGTTGGTGCTGATATCATTCCCGGTGAAACCGTCAGAAAGTTGCGATAAACCTCAACACCGAACAGCTTGCCGAAGGGCTTGGCTTCAAGACGTGCAGGCTGGTCGGAAGACGGTGCCGGTGCATCAGGGACTTGTTCCCAAAGCTTATTTTCGAAGTAGGTTCCCGGCACATGGATATGATCGCGACCGTTCGAACGCAGTAGCTCAACCCAGGCATCCCGCTTTTCTGCGGCTTGGATGCGCTCTTCGGGCGTCAAGGCCAACCAAGTGTCGAACCACTTTGCCTGTGGCGTGCCGTTGAGCTTCGGCCAGCTTCGAACCAGCTTCCAATATGCCAGTTCTATTTTCTTTCGATCTTCCTGATCAATCGCGCTCGCGCCTCTCTCAGATCTATAATCAGGTTTTTCTAGATTATCAGTTATTACTAGGGGGGGATTTACCGGCGCCGGTTTTTCCGTTGACGGATTTACCGTCGACGGATTTTCAGTCTGCGGTAAAGATGCAACACTTTCTGATACTACGGGCGCAAACGGCTCATCATAGATGACCAGAGACAACGCGCTAAATCGCCCACTGTCACGCGCCTGCTCTTTCTGCGCATAACCCAGTTCTACCAACTCAGCTATCATGCGCCGTGCCTTGTCGCGCCCGCAATTGCCCTTATTGATGATGTCGCGCAGCACCACCGTCCAGTTGTCGGGCTTGGAAAGCAGATAACCAAGAAGCCAGCGAGCCTCCATTGAGAGACGTACTTCCTCGAAGACATGATTTGGAATTGCTGCATAGCGGGCATTTCGAGCACCGCGGCGAATGGTGGCTTCCTCTTTCATTCCGCCGCCTCCTGAAATGCAGCAACGCCATGATGCGCGGGCTGTTTGGATGCGCGAAGTTCGGCAAGCTTGCGCTGATACTCGTCTTCATCAAACAGAGCATCCATCTGGCGCAGATGATGGTGCCTGCCCGTCAATGCACCCGCTTCTCGCTGGACCTTGCAGACGGCACTTGAAAGCGACTGGATATCGCTCGCGCCACCCTCAAAGAGGCCCCCGAACTTGTTCACAAGCCGACGAACGCATGTTGCTGCGACCTCACGCGTCGGCAGGATCCAGCCCACCGGCGTCAGCACATAGCCACTATGTGCATGCACAAGGATAAATCCGCGTATCAGCTGCGGCCCCGGCTGTGCGCCGACGCGCCCGCCATCAATCCAGCGCGCCTTCGCGTTGTCCGTATTCAGTTCGTCAACGATTTCATGCGGGATCACTGCCAGCCCATTGCTGACAAATCCCTGCATGACGCGCCTGCCAGTTGATCTGGTACTGTCGCGCACGCTGACAGACTGGCGAATAAGCGTGTCGCTCATGCCCCACCCCCGTCATTATGAGTTAGAAGAAGAAGTCTTTGGCGCGCCTCATCGAGCGCCACATTGACCAGCTCGCCGTTGCGGCGCGTCTGGTTCATGGCCGCGTAAAAGCACGTGAGATATTCAGATCCCGCCCTGAACTGATGCTCGATACATCCTTGCTCCAAAAATGGCCGATACCGGATCATGATCCGGATAGGACATGTGAGCAGGATCAACGCCCTATCGGCATTTGATGCAGCGCTTTTCATGGCTTGAAGGATAGGCAGAATATTATCGTTCATTCCGCCGATAAGCTTTGGCTCGCGCATCACAGAAAACCCTCCTGACGAGGGACTGCAGTCGCAGTCGCAGGCGCAGACGAAACCAACAGATCAGACTGGGCGTAGGCCTTGCGAATACGGTCGCAGGCGATCTCGAAATATGGTTCGTGGCGCTCTATGCCGATGAAGGTGCGCCCCGCCTTTACGCAAGCCACACCTGTCGAACCACTACCCATGAATGGGTCAAGAACGGTCTGCCCCGCGACGTTGCATATGATTTTCGACATGACGGCCTGCGGCTTGACCGTTGGATGGTCAATATCAGGATCCTGTCCATTTTTAGCGATGATGAAACGCTTCTTCTGTTGCAGGTCACCAACCGGATGAAAACCGCTATTCCACGCATGCACGTAAATCTCAGTATCCGGGCGATAGTGTCGATTTGCGACAGGCAGAGCGTTGGTTTTTATCCAAGGAACGATTGCATAACGATCAAACTCTGAAGCCAGATAGGGAAGCAATTCTGCCCACTGGTCGTTGTGAGCGAAGAACACCGCAGATCCGAATTGCCTGCCAGTGAAAATCGTATGATCAAATCCTTGATCCAGCCCAGCCGCCGCGATCTGATCCATGTTCGGGCGCTTGGAACGTAGTTTACCGCCACCCGAAGTATCAAACTTGTAAGGGCCGTCCGCTACCAGCCCGTCGATCTTACCTAAAACCGGAACGATGTCGCTGCAGTCGCCAAGATAAAGCGTACATTCGCCGATGACTTCCTTGCGCTGCCAAGGATCCCGCTGCGGCCAATGTGTGTCGCCGCGCTCCCGCTTTACCTTGATCGCAAGGTCGTAGCACTTTTTGGAATCGTCAGCCGGATTGTAATCACGCATGTCAGCGTTCTCCCGCAAACCAGATGATGTAGATGAGGAAAGCTGCGACAGGCATTTCAGCCAGCACAGCCAACAGGACAATCAGCAAAGCTTCACGAGAAGTGCGGCGGCGGGTCATTTCTTTGACCTCATCGAGCGCAGCGTGCGGCCAGCGCGGCCCCGTTTGGTGCGATACATATCGATGCCGTAAAGAACAGTCGTATGATCCCGACCATTGACCAGTTCGCCTATGCGCTTCGCCGAAAGATCAGTCAGTCGATAAGCCCAGTAATAGATTGCTTGCCTTGGTAGGATCAGGCCGGGCTTGCGCGAATCCGAAGCGATGGCGCGTGGCGTGACCTGATAAACCCGGCAGATCCGACGCGTGATGCTGTCGAGCGTCGGGCGGTATTGGCTGGACTCAGCCTGTGTGTCGACCTTTACGTCAGCGAGGAAGCTTTCCCATTTCTGGTTGAGTTTTACCTGAATTTCGAGATCCGGCGTTTTCGGATCTGCGATGATGGCTGACGCAACCAATTCCGGTGCAGCTGCAACTGTAGGTGCAGGAAGCGCAACAATCTGCGCTCCCTGCTTTTCAAGTTCTTCCTTTGCCCGCCGCGCCACATTAGCGGCGCTCACAGACAGCCGGCCACCACGCGCCAATATGGCTGCGGCGGTTCTCGGATTGCTTTCGGTGCGGCGGGAAGAGGCAAAAAACATTAGCGTTCTGCCGTGCCTTCGAAGTGCGGCAGTCCGGTTGCCTTGGCTGCATCGATCAGATCGCGTTGAACTTGCTCGCGCAGAACCGTTTCCCAGCGGTAAAGTTCATAGAACCAGACAATTTCGCCGCCCTTGATACGATAACGCAGGCGCGTGGGAATACGGACTTTCTCGCCGTCGATGAAGGCGGGCACAGACACAATGAAAATGCCGGGGATAACAACCGCTTCGCCCTTGGCGTTCTGATGTTCTTCCTTGAACTCGACCGTGCGCTCACCCGTCTGCAGTCGAACGCCCTGCTTTACCGTCGCGCTGACAAACACTTCGAGATGGCGCGAGAGCATGATCAATTCGGAAGGATTAGCGATCTTTTCGTTGAAGTAGCGTTCGTATTCCGACTCTTCGCCTTCTGTCGGCGAGGCAACTTCCTGCGAGTGCTCTTCGAGGAAAGCGGCAAATTCGACTTGCTCCATGCCGGTCTTATTCGTTGCAACCCATGCCTTGAATTCATCTGTGAGAGGGAACGCATACTCAATGCGGTGATCAGCAAATCGCGCTTCATTATCGAGGTCGTGATAATTGATGATGCCGGTGAGTTTCGGTTCCGGCCAACGCGCTTTGCCGAAAATCACCGAGCCGTCATCCTTGTGGCGGTTGATAAGCTCGATAAAGCTAGCGAGTGTGTCCGTACTTGCAGTGCCGCGACGGCGTTCCGGTGCAATGCGATGCTCTTCAAGCAGGTTTTTGACCGAACTAAACTTCTGATTATTGCGATCAAACGCGAGTGGCACCTCAGCGGCGAGACCTTTTGCCAAGCCTTGAGTGGAAACGCTGATGATTTCAGGTTCGCTGGCTTTATTGGCCAGACCTGTTAGCGTCAGGATTGCCGCATTGAGGCCGACAGGTAGTTTGTTATCTTCCATAGTTTTACTCTCCGGTTGAAAAAGGATCAGCCTTCAGCAGTGTCACGCTCTCCGGTGACATCGCGAGGGAACATGTTGATCTGGTTGGGATGTTCGAGCGTGAGCGCACCGTCGAAAGTCCAGAACGGCGTTTTCATGAACTTGGCAGTGTCGGGCAGCTTGACCTTGACCTTCGGATCAATGTCGATGCGGCCCAGCTCGTAATTGAAATCAATCGTAAGGGTCAGCGTTGCCTTGCCCTTATCGCCGGGCATCTCTTCGAGTGCCTGGACGATCGATTCCATTTCTTCATCCAGCTTCCGCGTGAAATCACCACGCGAAAGCAATCCGAGCATTTCCCGGAAATTGCGCATAACCCGGCTCATTGAAGTCCTCCTATGACTGTGGGTGTTTGCTTTTTGGTGAGAGGTGAACCCGCCTCGACAGAACGGCGCGCAATGCGGTCAACCTGCTCTGGAAAGCGAGAAATCAGACGGCGCGAATGATCGCAGCCGTAGCGTGAAAAAGGATGCCGCCAGCGAGGACGCTGCGGCTGGTCCAGTTCATCGATGATAAGAAACTTAAGAGCTTTGCCCGAAATCATGGCTTGCTCACAACGCGGAGACCGCCCTTGGCTTTTGCTTCAGCCATCAAGCGTTGAAGCGCATCCAACTTTTGTTTCGCTTCTGAGATAAGAGGATCGAGACAATCGGCTTCGGCGGGCGTCAAAAAACTGTCTTCAGCGGCCCTCGCCCATTCACTAAACAGAACGGCAAAAGCTGCCCCAAACTGCGCGACGAGTTCCATCCCGGAAAACTTCGGCATCTCCGGCGATTGCGCACTCTTGATAAGATCGGCGACGATCTCACTAACAACTGTCGAAAGCACGGGTTCGCCGCAATACGCTTCAAGCAGAATGAGCGCAGGAAGCGTCATCATTTCAGGCGCAGTCTGGACGTTCCAGCGACCAACAGTCGTTTTGCCATAAGACGCGATCAGCGCGGCCTGCTCGATACCGCCGCATTTTGCAATCAGCGAGCGCTGCGCCCCTTTGAGGCGATAAAACCACGTATCACCGGAATACTCAGACATTGCAGGCTCCAAAAAAGTCAAAGCAATCCCGTGGCGGGAAAAGCCGCTATTTTTTCCCGTAGCGGGAAGTTCAAAGATTTGAGATTTTCAGACCGTCAACACGGATTCAGAGAGTATGCAGAATCATGGATCACAACCTCGCCAGATCATCGTACCGCCTCCATGGAGTTAGTGGCCGTGGCGCGTTGGCGGATTTCACAACGCGCCACGGCTTCGCCCGATGGGAGGACTTCAGGCGGAAGGGAGTTGATTACCGGAGCGTCCTTTTGGGCGGGGGGCGAAACGGACGCTCCGGCATCGTCACCCGCCGAGGAACTGGCGGGAGATTCAGAATCAGTAGACTTCAAAATGGACCGAAGACGATTACTGCAAAAGAAATCCTCACGTCTAAGATTGATGCCGACACGCTGGCAAAATTCCAGAATTGCACGCTGATCTTTCAATGGGATGATGCCATCACAACCTTCCCGCTTCGTCGATGGATAAGCCCATCGATAAATTCGAGAAGGATGCTTACGAACGATCTCAGCAGCGCTTTTCGCGCCGCCTAGATATTCAATAATGGTCTTTGCAGGTTCCATATCCATAATTGGATATTTGCGATCTTCGCAATTTCAAGTCAAGAGGAAAGTTGCGAACTTCGCGATAGAAATAATTGCGATTTCCGCAAATATAGGTGCATGAGTATAAAGGATGAAATCATTCAGTGGATTGCGGAGCAGTTAGAGGCACGCGGCCATGGCGCTCGCGGTGAACTCGCTGATCATCTCGGCCTAAAACCCGGCATGATAACTCGCATGCTCAATAAAGACCCGTCTAAAGAGACAAGGGTCATAAGAGCGGATGAGCTTGTTAAGATAAGCGAATTTTTCGGCGCACCGCCGCCAGGCATAGCTGACACTATGATGGAAATCGACGGTGAAATTGCCCGTCGTTATCGCTCCCTTGATGAGAAGAAGAGGGCTCAACTGATTGGATATCTCGATTCTCTAATTGAGAAAAAATGAATAAAAACGCCCATTTCTGTTGAAGCGTAAGCCTACCCAGCACTCGACGAATTTCATCATCCATTTTTCCCAAAACCTCTTTCCCGTCGATGTCAGGATGCGTCAAGAAGTAGAACAAAACAAGAATATATTTACCAAAAATATCGTTATGCCCGAATCGTTTCGGGAGTGATTTTGCGAGTGTTCGTTATACCTTCCAATATATTTGCGATTATCGCAATTTTTAAATTGACATAGATTTGCGATTATCGCAATTATTCGCTTGCCCCTCGACGGAAACCTGCTGCGCTGGATCGAGTATGAGTAGAAAGCGCAGTCGGTTCTCCGGGGTTAAGCGGAGACACCAATGTCAAACATCATTTTCAAGGCAAGACTGACCGACGAAGGCGATTTTCAGGCGATCAATCGCGCTGAATCCCTTTTGCGACAGCACGGATTCACGGTTGGAACGATGCAGCGCGGATCACCTCGTGGCGTTCTGTTTGGCAATTACGATATCCAGAAGTGGCGCAACCTCAACGTATCCGAGCGCGCAGCGCTTCACGGCATCCTTGATGGCGACCGTTCAAGCGATGCCGTGATAGAAATCTGGGATCCGGCACCGTTGGAAGCCGTTGCGGCCTTCGCCGACGCACTTGAGGGTCAGCCGAATACAATTCTTACGAAGCGGCCTGCGCTCACATTTATGGCAGCAGCGCAATGAGCCCTATTTCAGCGCTTCCAAAGCCGCTTCAATCGCGCCTTTCTGGATTCGATTTTTTGCTTTCGTTCGCTCAGTTTGTCGAAGGTGTAGCCTTCGGACGAGAACCAGAACTCAACGAGCCAGCGCCACAGCGGAATGTAGAGCCTTTCATCGCGCTCGCCTTCTGTGGCATCGATAGCATCATTGTAGGCTTTTGCATCCACGGTGCGCATGGTCGGCGGTTCATTGCCAGTTATCCGGATCATGGCAGAAAACCATTTCGCGACATCGTCTTCTGTCGGGTCGAGCAAGCCATCCATGTCAGCAAGCAGATTGTAGTAATCCCGCTGCAATTGTTGGTGCAAGCTGGCGTTACCCCCAAAATTGAACGCCAGCTGTGCCGCACCAATCCCCGCGACGGCTATTCCGACAAAGTATGGCGGAATACTCCATTGTACGAGCGCATCCGCGATAGAAGCCGCACCGAGCAGTACCACGAGGAAGTTGAACCAACGGTTCCATTTCTCGAAATGGCGACGCATCGCCGTATGGTAGAGCGCGTTACGCAACACGTTAAAGCGGACATTCTCGAAGTTCATGTTGGCGGTTACTTTCCGGGTTTAGGAGCGCTTGGCCTTGGCGATACAGGTTGGCGCGGGCCGACACCTGCTCCTGCGCCGCCTTGGCCAGAGGGTGCCGATGCCGGTTGGCGTGGTCCCAAACTTCTCTGTTCATACTCAGTCATTCCAATCATCCTTTCGTGCTCATTCCCACGATGGGGTGTAGGTGCCGACTCGCGTTCTAGCGCGAATCGGCACCGCCATTACAACCGACGGTTAACGTCGAAGTCTAGCGCCTCGCTGTCAGCAGCGTACCCCTTCCCCGTAAATCACAATCAATCCGATCTTACGAGCGCAGGAGTTTCGTGCCATGCATAATCTCGACAACTCCAAAGGATTCAACCTGCCGACAGCCCACAAATCCAGCAGTGGGCAGCTTACCCAGATGGTCGTTATCGCGACGCTTTTTTCAAGCGTCGGAATCGCCGGTGCGCTCGCCGCGCAGATGTGGTGGGGCTGAAATGACTGAGCGCCCTATCCTTTTCAGCGCGCCAATGGTGCGCCCCTTGCTTGAAGGTCGAAAGACGCAAACGCGCCGCATCATCACACCCAACAATCTGCGCGTTTACACAGGCGGTCTCGACTATTCTGGCAGCTACGTGAAGCCAGTTCAGCTAAGTGACACGCTCCGATTTGTTGTCATTGTCGGCAGCCCCAGACCAGTTAAGATAATGAGCCACCTCATTGGCGGAGTGCGTCTTAAGGTTGCAACAAAGCTGACCGTTAAGCTTCGCAATCTCACCGGTCACAACGTCAAAAACAATCCATGTTCCATCCGACTGACGCCGCTTGGCATATCGCAAATCAATCATAAAAATCCCCATTTAGCGCAATCCTTGAGTGATACCAACTCAGTCGGGATTTTCAAGCACATGAAGTTGGGGAGATTGATCTCTCGCCCTCAAAAACTGGCACAGATGCACGATGGAAGACCGGTAGATCGACGCCGTGCCATCATTGATGCGATGCGAAGCAAATCGATAACCATTCGAAACACAGATCATGACTGGGTTCGTGACGCTGATGGTCGTGTCTACGAGGCTACGTGGTCGGATCACAAGGACGGCTATTGGTGGGATGTTGAAGGCGAAAGCCCTGTCGATCCCGTCGAGTACATGTCTCACCCCAGTTCCCTCCCAGCCTCACCGGAGGTGTCAAAATGAACACCGCGTTCCTCCTCATGGCTCAATACAACGGCAAAGCCATCATTCCGGTTGATGATCTTTGCCGCGATTATTTCCCGCACCTTACGCCGGAAAAGTTCGTTCGAAAGGTCACGTGCGGCGATATTAAGATCCCGCTTGTACGGATTGAAGAAAGCCAGAAGGCCGCAAAAGGCGTTCATATCAACGATCTCGCATCCTATTTGGACGACCGTCGAACCGCCGCAATGCGCGAATACAAACAATTTCACGGATGATACGGATGATGTTGTACCGTTATTGGTACAACATCGCATACAGCGCCCTTATAATGAATTGAATAACAATCGCTTTTTTTAAAATGATACCCCATCGAGCATCGGCGCAACAGAGAACCGATGATCTGGATAGTTGTGATTTTTATTTTTTATTTCAGTCATTTAAACAACAATCCTGAGAATGCGATTCATCCAGATGTTTGGCGTTTTATCTGGCTATGGGTTGATACACCCTGCATCAAGTGGCGCAAAAAGCCATAAACGAAGCAAATGATCAAGTTTTGTCGTTTGGGCCAAGGTTTTCAATATAAGAAGCTTGTGTGATTTTTCACGGTATGGCGGACGGAAAAGCAGTCAAAGACAATCATTGTGTTGAATACTGTGACTTTAGCCAATTTTCCGCATTAAGATCAAAACCGAACACGCCCACCTGATTCTGGCTTCCGTTTCTGGCCTTAAAATTCGAGGATCTTCATTTTGACCGACCTATCTCCCTTCAACAAAACATTCGACGCTTTTCTGTTTGATATGGACGGCACAGTGCTGAGTTCCATTGCAGCAACTGAGCGTGTCTGGGGCGAATGGGCAATCCGTCATGGTATTGATCCGGTCACATTTGTTCCAACCATTCATGGCGTGCGTGCTGTCGATACCGTCCGCAGACTGGGCCTGCCACATCTTGATCCAGACACGGAGGCCAAAATCCTGCTTGATGCGGAAATGGCTGACCTGGATGGGATCGTAGCCATTGAAGGTGCACTCGACTTCCTGAACTCGCTACCGGAAAATCGCTGGGCAATCGTTACCTCGGCACCAATTGAACTGGCGCGGCGTCGTTTGCAGGCTGCAGGCTTGCCAATGCCTAAGACAATTGTTTCCGCTGAAGATGTTGAGCGTGGAAAACCAAGCCCTGAATGCTTCCAGCTCGGTGCAAAGAGGCTCGGCTTCGATCCTCACAATTGTCTTGTGTTTGAAGATGCCCCAGCTGGCATTGTCGCTGGCGAAACCGCTGGTGCGCGCGTCGTTGTCGTAACGGCAACGCACCCGCATTCGCCGGAAACATCGCACAAAAGCATCAACAGCTATCTCGAACTTAAGCTGTCTGTGGACGATGTAACAGGGCAACTTTCACTGGCAGATGCTGAGACCTGAAACAAATAAACGGCGCGTGTCAGATCACGCGCCGTCCTTCGCGCCAAACGGTGCGAATGATCGGTACGTGCTCGGCAATCTGCACACGCACCAGATCACCACGCTTTCCAATTGCGATTTCACCACGATCCTGCAGGCCAACGGCTTTTGCCGGATTGCTTGATACCAGCTTGATCGCCTGTGGAAGCGTAATTTGCTCCATGACATCTGCCATGAAGAATGCCGATTGCATCATGCTTGCCGGAATATAATCAGACGAAATAATATCGAGATGACCGGCTTCAGCCAATTCGCGTGCCGAAACATTGCCAGAATGCGAACCACCACGCACCACATTGGGCGCGCCCATCAGAACCGACATGCCCGCTTCCTTGGATGCCTTGGCGGCCAGATGTGTTGTTGGAAATTCAGCAACGCGAATTCCCTGCGTACTTGCTTCTGCAACGTGATCCGCTGTGGCGTCATCGTGGCTGGCCAGAACGATGCCGCGCTCAAGGCAATCACTGGCAATCGCTTTGCGGGTCGGTGCCGAATGTTGCTGTGACTGGCCCATACGCTTTTCGCAATAGCGTATGAATTCTTCTTCGGTCACTCTGAGCTTGCTCATGTAGTAGGATTTGTAGGTTTCAATATCCGTGAACTGCCGCTGTCCCGGTGCATGATCCATCAGTGAAACCAGTTTGACCAGCGGATGCACGCCAAACCGCTCGAATGCACTCAGGCAATCAGGTGCTGAAACCTCGCACCGCAAGTGCAGAAAATGGTCGGCGCGCAAACGTCCTGCCTCACGCCCCTCTGCGATTGCTGATGACAGCTTACGCATATCATCAATACCCGTCTGCGCTTCATCGTCGAAGCCGATCCGCAAAGCATCAAAGACTGTCGTAATGCCGGAAGCGGCAATCTGCGCGTCATGAGCCTGAACCGCAGCAATCGGATTCCAGCGCACTTTCGGGCGTGGCGCATAATGGCCTTCGAGATGGTCAGTGTGCAACTCGACCAGTCCCGGCGTCAAATAATCCCCTTCCATGTCTTTACCAGACACGGACGAACCGGATGAAATATCAACGATGACACCATCAGCTATTTTAACAGTACCGCTGATTACTTCGTCAGGCAGAACAATATTTGCATTTTTTAGAACAGTTTCCGTCGTCATTCCTCAAGGCCTTCCCACAGCCCGAGAGGACCGTTTTGACACCTTAGTACCACCGGTCATCGGATGCAGCGAATGAATCTCGAATGGTGCGCCTTTTTCCGGTTCCACAAAGAGCGCGAGATTGGCGATTTCTACCGGATCATCCAGAACAGGCGCAAAAAAGTCGTCAAGCACGCGTTCGACATGCGGCCGCTGCTTTTCATCGACTGGTCCGGTCAGCGTCATATGAAAGCGAAACTCATCGAAAACGTAAGGATAGCCCCAGCGATCAAGGTTCTGGCGCTGCCCTTCGCTCAATCGTTCTGGACGACGCTTGGCAATTTCCGCATCCCGCAATGGCGCGCGAAAACGATCAAACGAAACCACCACGTCATTGGCAAGCTGATTGAGTTCAGCCACAGGCTCTTCCGGCACGAGCGCAAAGAACGGGCCAATACCCTGCAATTTCAGGCGTGGCATGACGAATGGCGCGCTCGAAGATGCGAAATACATCAGCGCGGAAAGCAAATCGCTTTCCTGATAGGTCTCGTCCAATCGGAAAGGCGCTTTCAACGTGCCATGAAAACCATAGCGGCGCGGCTCCTCGGTCAGTGCGGCAATATCTTCGGCCGCAAGCGTGCGAATCGCAGGAACCTTAACCGGCTCTCCACTAAACGCACTTCGCCCAAGCCAGTTGGCGGCAACTTTCAAAAGCGCATCGCCTGACGGCGGCGTGAAATAAATCGCGTAACGCATAGTGATTCCTCTCTTGGCGGGATCGTTACACGCAGATTGTGGCAAGTCGATAAAGGGTAAGTGACATCTGGATTTTACATCACCGCAAATTCCTATGGAGTACGCTGCACTTCTTCAACGCTCTAAATTATTGAACATACGCATGGTGCTTTCCAAAAACTGGTTCAGATTTTTGGACCGATACTGTAGGCGTACGTGCGGATAGAAACGAGGAGATAACTATGGGTGGCTTTGCGTCGATCGGTGAGTGCATGATCGAACTGTCCGGCGGTGGCGATGATCAATGGCGCATGGGATTTGCCGGCGACACACTGAACACCGCCTGGTACATGCGTGCGCTGAAAGACCAATCGTATCCCGTGGAATATGTCAGCGCATTTGGCGAGGACGATTTCTCGCAGAAGCAACGTGCTTTCCTCACATCAAATGGCATCGGCATTGCGCACAGCCCCATTATCAAGGGCGTCCATCCTGGACTATATGCGATCACGCTCAATGGCGCAGAACGTTCGTTCACCTATTGGCGCAGTGATGCAGCAGCGCGACGCCTCGCAAACGACCGAAATGCCTTAAAAGCCAGCCTGGCTGGCCGCGATATGATCTACTTCTCGGGCATTTCAATTGCCATCGTCTTCCCGGAACATCGCGAAACTCTGTTCGAAATCTTACGTGAATGCCGCGCAGAAGGCGCCCGCATCGCATTTGATCCGAATTTCCGCCATCAGCTCTGGCCTGATCGCGAGGTCGCAAAGAAAGTCATCAGCGAAGCCATGCAGATTGCCGATATCGCGCTGCCGACTTTCCCCGATGAACAGGCGCTCTTTGGCGATGCGACGGCGCAGGCCTGTGCGGAAAGACTTATTGGTCTTGGTGTGAAGGAAATTGTGGTCAAGGACGGCACAGAGCCCGCGCTTGTTATAGCGGACGGCGAGCAAACCCTCATTCCATCCGTCAAAGCCAATGCGGTTGATACGACAGGTGCTGGTGACAGCTTTAACGGTGGTTATCTTGCCGCACGTATTGAAGGCTTATCGCCCGTTGAAGCTGCACGCAAAGCACATGCAGTTGCAGCGCGCGTAGTGGAAATTCGCGGCGCGCTGGCTCCAATGGAACACGCACGCGCCGCTTATCTCAACGAAACTAATCCCGCGTAAACGTAAAATGGCTCGTCTGGGCGTAAACTTCGCCCGGACGTAAGATCGCTTGAGGAACGTAGGAATATTCCAGCGAACCCGGCCAGACCTGCGGCTCCAGACAGAACCCTGCATGCTTGCCGTAAGGCTTGCCCATTAAACCAATGCAATCATTGGCCATTGTATTGCCGGCATAAAACTGAACGCCAGGCTCCGTCGTCTCAACATCAAGGCGAATACCGGACCGCGCACCTTTAACGGACGCACAGGGGCGCAACGGACCGCGTGCCGCCGTCATGCAGAAATTGCTGTCATATTCGACTTGCTTGCCGTCCTCCTTGAAGCGGACTGGACGGAAATCGCGGAAATCATAAGGCGTGTCTTTGACTGGCAGAATGCGCCCATCGGGAATCAGTGCCTCATCGACCGGCATATAGGCATCGGCTTCGATCTTTAACTGGTGATCGAGTATGTCGCCCTCTCCGCCATCATCAAGATTGAAATAGCTGTGATGGAGAAGATTGCACACCGTTGGCTTATCCGTCACTGCTTCAAGACGCACAATCAAAGTACCCTTTGCATTGAGCATATAGGTACAGCTTACATTGAGATTACCGGGGAACCCCATCTCTCCATCGGCTGCAAGTGTGGCGAGCGTAACGAAATCAGATCCAGAGCCGGTGACTTTCCAGACGCGGTTTCCAAGGCCTTTGCTGCCGCCATGCAGATTATGAATTCCCTGAAAATTCGCCTCGACATCATATGTCTTTCCATCAAGCACAAACCGCGCATTGCGGATGCGATTGGAAAAGCGACCGGCGATTGCGCCTAAATGGGGCGAGTGCGCTGGATAATCGGCAAAATCACGATAGCCAATAACCAATGGCGCATCATGACCTTCCATGCGCAAATCCTGAACAGCTGCGCCCCATGTAATGATCTTCGCTTCGAGCGAACCATTGGCTATTGTAAGCCGATGAACCGCCTGCCCGTCCGGTGCATATCCAAAAATTTCCGATGTCACTTTGTTCGCCCATTTTGATGAGTTTTTGAGAGCCGCATCAAGCCGCATCGGCGCGTACTGCGCAAGAGCGAATGCAACTAAACCGGAAGTATCTAGTGGTCTGAGCCCGACATTTTCATCCCTCGATACAAGCGTTAAAGCGGTTCCAGTTAATATTGAATCGTTGGAACCGCTGTAACTATTTGTTTTTACGCATTCCCGAACGCAAAACAGGTTCCTACTTTGGCTGAAAATGCTTTAAAGAAATTTCGGAATCAAAAAGACCATTAGCAAGCATTTGAATCTAGTGGATTTTTCGAATTTGACGTTTGAAACAGCATTTGTGTCGGTCGGGATTCACACGTCAAATTCAATCCACTAGACGTAACGTCCTTCAACGCACATTCAAAACAAATCAATATTATTTACCCAAATTATGGAGTAATATCGGGTAATTATAAGTATTATTTATTTTTACATTATATAAATTAGGGATTTCAGAGATGAAGCCTAACTTCAAAAAAGTTATACCTTATATTTTCAGTGAAGAAGGTGGATATGTCGACAATCCACATGACCCCGGCGGCGCTACCAATATGGGAATTACCATAGCGACACTCTCGGCATGGCGGGGACACCCGATATCTACATCAGATGTGATGGACCTTACACAAGCAGAAGCCACGAAAATCTATCAGCAACAATTCTGGAACAAGATCGATGGTGATGATCTCCCATCGGGCATTGATTACGCGGTATTCGACTTTGCGGTGAACTCAGGGCCAGGCAGGGCGGCGAAAATGCTGCAAGGCATTGTCAATCTGCCAGAAGATGGCGTCATCGGCGTTAAAACCCTTGCCGCACTTTCTGATCACTCGCCTGAGGCGATCATCAACGCACTATGTGATGCGCGCGCCACTTGGCTGAAAGGATTGTCCACAGCTTCGACCTTTGGCACTGGCTGGTTGGCACGCGTCGAGCGTGTCCGATCTCGTGCACTTGCACTTGCAGCGACCCCATCTGTCACCGAGCCTGCGGAACCGAAAGCCGCCTCGCTACCGAAAGCACGGCAATGCGATACGGCTGTCAAAACTGTGCTGAAACATCCCGAAGCGCTTGGTGCTTTGGGCAGTGCCGCATCGGGGCTTGCAGCGGTTGCTTCCGGCAATGGGCCGGTACAATACGCGCTTGCGATTGTCATGCTCGCATGCACCGCTGTCGGGCTTTGGTACTTCATAAAGCGGGTGAGAAGCGAACCCTGAACAATTCTTTTTTGAGCACATTTCAAAAAATTGTAATTCGCTCTATGTTGCGCTTCGCGTGCTGTGCACCTTATATGCGCAATCAGAGTGCGTTTCGATCTGACTTCATCAGATCGACGCGTCTCAATTATTTGTTTTCACGCGCATCTTTTCCGAAAACCGTTTCACACTTTTCGGGATGCGCTCTAAAGTCCGGCGAAGTCTCGGTGATCGTGAAGCTATTATGACTTTCCCTGTCACCGGAAAAACGCTAGATACGCGCAGATACTCAGACGTATGCCTGTAGTGGCATCGCCAAGAATAAAGGAATCGAAACTTGTCCTCTACTTTTGACAAAGTCGCCGACATCATTGCTGAAACAAGTGAAATCGATCGTGATACCATCACGCCCGAAAGCCACACCATTGATGATCTGGGCATCGACAGCCTCGATTTCCTCGACATCGTCTTTGCGATCGACAAAGAATTCGGCATCAAGATTCCGCTTGAACAGTGGACGCAGGAAGTGAACGAAGGCAAAGCGCCGACCGAAGAATACTTCGTTCTGAAGAATCTCTGCGCCAAGATCGACGAACTGGTCGCGGCCAAAAAGGGCTGACCAGCCGCGAAAGCTGACGGTATTGAAGGGTGAACATCCGTGTTCGCCCTGATTCCGTTTCTGGATCACGCACAGCATCCCAAGCACAGCATTTACGGGCAGAACCGAACTATGCAGAGCAATAAAGTCGTCATCACAGGAATTGGCATCATCTCTTCGCTTGGCGAAGGACTGGATGCGCATTGGAATGCTTTCTCAACGGCTGGTTCAGAACCACGCCTCGAAAAAGAAGCCTTTGCGCCGTATACAGTTCATCCGCTTGGTGAAGTCGATTGGGGCTTGCAAATCCCTAAGCGCGGCGACCAGCGCCAGATGGAAACCTGGCAGCGGCTTGGTACCTATGCGGCAGGCCTCGCGCTTGACGATGCGGGCATCAAGGATGACGAAGCATTGTGCGCCAGCATGGACATGATCGTGGGCGCCGGTGGCGGCGAACGCGATATCACTGTCGATATGCAGATTCTCGAAGAAGGCCGCACCAGTAACAACCGCGGTGTAATGCTCAACGAGAAGCTCTCGACAGAGCTGCGCCCTACCCTGTTTCTCGCTCAGCTTTCAAACCTGCTGGCAGGCAATATCTCCATCGTTCATAAAGTGACCGGCTCTTCCCGCACATTCATGGGCGAAGAAGGCTCCGGTATTGCTGCAATTGAGACGGCTGCGGCACGCATTCGTTCGGGTCAGAGCACACATGCGCTGGTCGGCGGTTCATACAATTCCGAACATTTCGACATGATTCTCGGTCACGAGCTTGGCGGATTGCTCAAGCACGACGGTTGGGCTTCACTGTGGGAACGTGATGGTACTGCCGGTGGCGGTATGATCTCCGGTTCCGGCGGTGTATTTCTTGTGCTCGAAAGCGCTGAACATGCTGAAAAGCGTGGCGCGCGCGCTTATGCGGAAATTGCGAGCATCGAAAGCGCCCAAATCCGCCGTGATGCCGATGATCTCGAAAAAACTGTGCGTGAACTGGTGCTTGCTTCCAATGGCGGCAAAGAACCTCAATATGTGGTTTCCGGCTCATCCGGCGCACATGCTGCGACCGCTGCCGAAAAAGCCGCACTGAATGGCGTTTCTTCAGCCTATCGCGGCATTACCGGGCTGACGGGGCATTTGCGCGAAGCTCAGTTCCCCTTGGCGCTGGCGCTCGCAGCCATTTCTGTTTGGAAAGGTGAGGCTTTCGCACCAACAAGCCCGTCTGAAAAGGCGATTGATGGAACAATCAGCGAAGCCATCGTCACCACCATCGGTGCAACTCGCGCTGAAGGTGCCGCAAAGCTGGTGAGAGCATAAGATGACCAAATATACAGACCATCTCGGCCGCCCCATCGTTGCAATTACAGGTGCAGGCGTTGTTTCCTCCCTCGGACAGGGCAAGGAAGATAATTGGGCTGCACTGACCGGCGGACGCTCCGGCATTCATGACATCACCCGTTTTCCGACTGAAAGCCTTAAGACACGCTTCTCCGGTACCGTCGATTTTCTTCCAGAAAGCAATATCGGCTCCTCTGCCCTCTCCGAGGCGCTCGCACGTCTTGCTGGTGAAGAGGCGCTCGCACAGTCCGGTCTTTCCGTGACCAACTTTGGCGGTCCACTTTTCCTTGCAGCACCTCCTGTTGAGCTGGACTGGAAAAGCCGGTTTGCGCTCGATGCAAGCATCAAGGATGAAGGTCCGGCCAGCTATCAGCTTCTGCTCGAAGCCTGCCGTCGTGCGCGTCAGATTGATCTCTTCAATACGACGCAGTTCGGCTATATCGCCGAGCGCCTGTCAGAGGTTTTTGGCACGCGCGGCCTGCCAGTTACGCTGTCGACTGCTTGCGCTTCGGGTGCGACCGCAATTCAGCTCGGCGTCGAAGCCATTCGTCGCGGCGAAAGCGATCGTGTTCTTTCGATCGGCACAGACGGTTCGGTATCAGCTGAATCGCTGATCCGATTCTCACTGCTGTCAGCGCTTTCGACCCAGAACGACAAACCGGAAAAGGCTTCAAAGCCCTTCTCCAAGGACCGTGACGGTTTTGCGATGGCCGAAGGTTCTGGTGCGCTGGTCATGGAATCACTTGAAAGTGCAGTGGCGCGCGGCGCAAAGGTGCTGGGCATTCTGGCAGGTTGTGGCGAAAAGGCCGACGATTTCCATCGCACCCGTTCCAAGCCGGATGCCTCGCCTGCTATCGGAACGGTACGTGCAGCACTTGCTGATGCCGGTTTGACTGAAGATCAGATTTCTTATGTCAACGCTCATGGCACCTCGACGCCTGAGAATGACAAAATGGAATATCTTGCTCTTTCAAGCGTATTTGGTGAGCAGATCGCGTCGATCCCGGTTTCATCCAACAAGTCGATGATTGGCCACACGCTGACTGCTGCCGGTGCTATCGAAGCCGTGTTTTCACTGCTGACGATCCAGACCGGCACATTGCCGCCAACTATCAATTACGACAATCCAGACCCGGCAATCCCGCTGGATGTCGTGCCGAATGTGAAGCGCGACGGACAGGTTTCCGCGGTGCTTTCAAACTCATTTGGCTTTGGTGGACAAAATGCCAGCCTTGTTTTGACGGCAAATCCGAATTAATCGGACTAAAAGTTATATATTCTCGGTAATCCCGGAAAGCCGAATGCTTTCCGGGATTATGTCTTGAAAAGGATAAATTCATGCGCGCCTTGCAGCTTCTTGATGATCGTCGTCTCGAAATGACCGATATCGCTCCGCCTGCCGCACCCGGCAATGGCGAAGTTACGGTCAGGATCAAAGCCGTCGCGCTCAATCATATTGATGTATGGGGCTGGCGCGGCATGGCATTTGCCAAGCGTAAGATGCCACTGGTCATCGGTGCGGAAGCCTCTGGCGTTGTCGATGCAATCGGTCCCGGTGTTTCCAATGTTCTGCCCGGTCAGCTCGTTTCGATCTATGGCGCACGCACTTGCGGTCTCTGCAAGGCCTGCCGCGAAGGCCGCGACAACCTCTGTGAACATGTAGGTGGCGTCCACGGCTTCCATCTTGATGGCTTTGCATGTGAAGCAGTCAATCTGCCAGCACGTCTTCTGGTGCCAGCACCTCCCGGCGTTGATGCTATTGGCGCAGCCGTTGCTCCTGTGACCTTCGGTACGGTCGAGCATATGCTGTTTGACAATGCGAAGCTTCAGCCGGGCGAAACCGTTCTGGTTCAGGCTGGCGGTTCCGGCATTGGTTCGGCTGCGATCCAGCTTGCCAAGAAAATGGGCTGTACAGTCATCACAACGGTTGGCTCTGACGATAAGATCGAAAAAGCCAAGGCACTGGGTGCCGATCACGTTATCAATTATCGTGTCGACCGCTTTGAAGGTGTTGTTCGCAAGCTCACCAAAAAGAAGGGCGTCGATGTCGTGTTTGAACATGTCGGCGCAGACACATGGGCAGGCTCAATGCTTTGCATGAAGCGCGGTGGACGTCTTGTGACCTGTGGTTCCACCTCCGGCGTTTCCACGAACATGAACCTGATGATGTTGTTCCAACAGCAGCTTAAGCTTCTCGGTTCATTCGGTTGCCGCATGGAGAATATGGCTGACGCCATGCAGAAAATGGCGCAGGGCGTCGTTCATCCGGTCATCGACACGATTGTCGGCTTTGATGATATCGACACTGCTTTGAAGCGTATGGAAGGCCGCGACGTCTTCGGCAAAATCGTGTTGCAGATCGACTAAGCTTTTGATGTTCAAGTTCAAGCTTCTTCTCTTCAAATGGTCGCGTAAACTCAAGCAGTTCAACTACTGGCTTTGGGCGCAGGCAGTGTTTCTGGCTCTGGCCCTGCTGCGTCTGTTGCCTGCTAAAAGCGCGATCCGCTTTTCTGCATGGTTCGCGCGCAAGGTGGGACCGCTGACGCCACGGCACAAGGTTGCAACCAACAATCTGCGCCTTGCCTATCCTGAGAAGAGCGATGCTGAAATTGAAAAGATCGCCGTCGAAATGTGGGATTCGATGGCGCGTCTTTTTGCGGAATATATCTTCCTCGATGCGATCTTCGATTTTGAGCCCAATGCGACCGAGCCGGGCCTGATCGAAGTTGACGGCATTCCGATTTTCGAGCGTCTCCGCAACGAGACCAAGCCGCATATCTTCTTCACCGCGCATACCGGCAATTTCGAGCTTCTGCCGATCTGTGCCGGTACGTTTGGTCTTGATGTGACGGCCCTCTTCCGTCCGCCGAACAATCCCTATATTGCGAAGACCGTTCTCAAAGCGCGCAAAACCAATATGGGTCATCTGGTGCCATCAAAGGCTGGTGCCGCCTGGTCGCTTGCCCGCGTTCTGGACAGCGGCGGCAACGTCGGCATGCTGGTGGACCAGAAGTTCCAACGCGGCGTTCCCTCGACTTTTTTCGACCGACCGGTCAAGACCAATCCGCTCTTGGCAAAGCTCGCACGTCAATATGATTGTGATGTCTATCCGGCGCGCTGCATTCGTTTGCCTGGCGGTCGCTATCGGCTCGAACTCAAAGAGCGCATGGAGCTGCCACGCGACGAAAAAGGCGAAATCGATGTTGCCGCGACCGCTCAGCTTCTCAACGACACCGTTGAAGGCTGGGTACGCGAATATCCCGGCCAGTGGATGTGGTTCCACAAGCGTTGGGGCTGACCAACTAAATATGTGCGTTCGGCCCACCTTGGCCGAGCGCATTTTTATTTTATGATGTGAAAACATCCTGCAAGGGAGACAAACATGCGTCCTATCGCTATCGCCCCATCCATTTTGTCCGCTGACTTTGCGCGTCTTGGAGAAGAAGTTGATGCCGTGCTTGAAGCGGGTGCCGACTGGATTCATATCGACGTCATGGACGGTCATTTCGTGCCAAACATCACGTTTGGTCCACAGGTGGTAAAAGCCATTCGTCCGCGCACCAAGGCTTTCTTCGATACGCATCTCATGATTGCGCCTTGCGACCCCTATCTCGAGCACTTCGCTGATGCAGGCTGCGATCTGATCACGATCCATGCCGAAGCTGGCGCGCATACGCACCGCTCGCTTCAGAGCATCCGTGCTTTGGGCAAAAAGGCTGGTCTGGCGCTCAACCCTGCTACCCCTGTCGAGGCTCTGACAAATGTGATCGATGACGTTGACCTCGTTCTCGTCATGACGGTCAATCCGGGCTTTGGTGGTCAGAAGTTCATTGCGCCTATGCTCGACAAGATCAAGCGCGTGCGTGATATGATCGGTGACCGTCCAATCGACATTGAAGTGGATGGTGGCATTACGCCTGAAACCGCTGGATCGGTTGTTGCTGCAGGTGCAAATATTCTTGTTGCCGGTTCTGCTGTCTACAAGGGTAACTCGGTAGAAACCTACCGCGCCAACATCGCAGCCATTCGCCAAGCCGCAGAAGCAGCACGCTGAACTATTTTCCCGGGGCGAGTGCGTTGAGCAGAGCCTTGCGCTCTGCTAAACACCGCGCATTCCCTTTACCCAAGACCTGCAGCCCGGCAGACGGGCCGCCAAAACAGGATATGCCCATGATCCCGCGCTATTCCCGACCAGAAATGGTCGCCATCTGGTCTCCCGAAACCAAATTCCGTATCTGGTTCGAAATTGAGGCCTATGCCTGCGAAGCGCTCGCTGAACTGGGCGTAATCCCAAAGGAAGCTGCCAAGACCATTTGGGAAAAGGGTAGCGTTGCAAAGTTCGACGTTGCGCGCATCGATGAAATCGAAGCCGTCACCAAGCATGACGTCATTGCATTTCTGACGCATCTTGCTGAATTCATCGGCCCGGACAGCCGCTTTGTGCATCAGGGTATGACCTCTTCGGACGTGCTCGACACGACGCTGAATGTGCAGCTCGTACGCGCCGCTGATCTGCTTCTCACTGACATGGACCGCGTGCTTGCAGCGCTCAAAAAGCGTTCTTTCGAGCATAAGGATACCGTTCGTATTGGTCGCAGCCATGGCATTCATGCCGAGCCGACAACAATGGGTCTCACATTTGCACGTTTCTACGCTGAGATGTCGCGTAACCGTGCTCGTCTCGTTGCAGCCCGCGCCGAAATCGCAACCGGTGCGGTGTCGGGTGCTGTTGGCACCTTCGCCAATATCGATCCACGCGTTGAAGAATATGTCTGCGAAAAGCTCGGTCTCGAAGCTGAGCCAGTTTCAACGCAGGTTATCCCGCGCGACCGCCATGCCATGTTCTTTGCAACGCTTGGCGTTATCGCTTCGTCGATTGAAAATGTTGCAATCGAAATCCGTCACATGCAGCGCACAGAAGTTCTGGAAGCAGAAGAGTTCTTCTCACCCGGCCAGAAGGGCTCGTCCGCTATGCCGCACAAGCGTAACCCTGTTCTGACCGAAAACCTGACCGGCCTCGCCCGTCTGGTTCGCATGTCGGTTGTTCCCGCCATGGAAAACGTCGCTCTCTGGCACGAACGCGATATTTCGCATTCGAGCGTTGAGCGTGCGATTGGTCCGGACACCACCATCACGCTTGATTTCGCGCTGAACCGTCTGGCTGGTGTTGTTGAAAAGCTGGTGATCTATCCAGACAACATGCTCAAGAACATGAACAAATTCCGTGGTCTCGTGCATTCACAGCGCGTGCTGTTGGCTCTTACACAGGCTGGTGTTTCCCGCGAGGATTCCTATCGCCTCGTGCAGCGCAATGCGATGCGCGTTTGGGAACAGGGCGCAGATTTCCTCGAGGAACTGCTGGCCGATCAGGAAGTGCGTGCGGCGCTTTCAGAAGAACAAATCCGCGAAAAGTTTGACCTCGGCTATCATACCAAGCATGTCGATACGATTTTCAAGCGGGTATTTGGATAAGATTTAGGCTCTGGCGGCCTGCAAATCGCGTCTTTCTGCGCTTCCGGAGTTTACGTACCTCACAGTACGCTCCGCTCCGGTTCTCGCAAGCCACGATTTTCGGCACGCATAAAAAAATATCGCTGATAAACTGAATCCGAAAAAAGCCCCATGTTTTTGTAAACATGGGGCTTTTTAATATTTCAAATCAGGCGCTTGTTTTGATCGTATTGATTACATTGCCCCATGGGTCTTCAAAGGCGCGGTTATTGCCGCCTCGCGTATCTTCCATCTCAACCCATCCAAGGCCAGTGCGGTCCTGATCACGTTTACCAGCACCAGAGCTCTGCCAGGCATTTGCGCCGATGTGGTGATGATATCCACCCGTAGACAAAAAAACTGCCTTGTCGCCATAGGTCTGCACGGTATCAAAGCCCAGTTGCTGATGCCAGAAAGCTTCGGCATCCTTTGCATTGCCCACGCGCAAGTGGACATGACCAATGACGGTATTCTGTGGCGCACCGTTCCATTCACCGCCCTCACGATCGATAACATCGAGAAGGTCTTTAACGTCAAGCGCATCGGTACCCATTTTCACGCGATCACCGTTCCACTGCCAGGTATTGTGTGGGCGATCGGAATAGATTTCGATGCCGTTCCCTTCTGGATCGGTCAGATAAATTGCTTCACTGACATTGTGGTCGGATGCACCGGCAACGGGCAACTGCTTGTCGATAGCCCGACGCGACCAGCGTGCGAGATCACCACGTGTCGGCAACAGAAATGCCGTGTGATAAAGACCTGCACTGCGTGGATCATCAGGTTTAGCCGCGGAAAACTGTTCGATTTCCATCAGTTCGCGATCACCGGCGCCCAAAACAATGGAAGCGCCACGGCGTGTCATCTCCCGCAAACCCACAACGTTGCGATAATACTCTGCAAGGCCTTCAGCATCGCGCGCCTTAAGACCAACACGCGCTACACGTACTGGTGTCGTCATTGCGAAGGGCAAAGGTGCGTTTTTTGCAGTGTTGTTGGAAACGACCTTTTCGGTGGTGGCCGTCTTCAGCGTCTCAGTCATTTCATTCTCCTTCGGCGGCATTTCTGCGCGCGCGGAAAGAATATTGCTCATAACGGCTGCGCCTGCAGAACCAAGCATAGTTCTTCTGCTGATGACCATAGTCGTTACATCCTCTCCGTAGTTATCTTCTCGCCAAAGATCACAATTTGGGGAGCGTTTCACAAGATAGCGATCATCGAACAAGCTGTTCATCATTTGCGTCAGTCATCTTCGAGTACCCGTCTTATACCAAGGCGCTTAATACTTTTCGCGCTATGCAATTAGAGCGTGTCCCGCTTAATCGCACCCATGGCGCTCGCTCTAAATTCTTTTAACTGTCGCATGTTCGCGGGAGCTCAAATGAATCCATTTGAGCGCGACACGCTTTAGCAAGCTTGAAGACATGCAAAATCGCCTCTAAATAGGAGGCATGAAAGTCAAAGACACAGATATCCTCATTATCCCCGGCTACACCAATTCCGGCCCCGATCACTGGCAGACCCGTTGGGAGAGCAAACTCTCGACGGCTCAGCGTGTCGAGCAGGCCGAATGGTCGAAACCCGTAAAGGACGATTGGGTCGCACAGCTTGTGAAAGCGGCCAATGAGGCCACAAAGCCTATTGTTCTGGTCGCGCATTCACTGGGTGTCGCGACCGCGCTTCACGCCATGCCGCACATTCAGCATAAGATTGCTGGCGCATTTTTTGTGGCACCACCGGACGTCTCAAATGAAAAGATCCGGCCCAAGCATCTTATGACCTTTGGTCCTTATCCGCGTGAGCGTTTGCCTTTTCCGACGATCACAGTCGTCAGTCGCAACGATCCGTTCTCAAGCTTTGAAGCCGCAGAAGAGGTTGTGAAGGATTGGGGCGCGATGTTGATAGATGCAGGTGAATCCGGGCACATCAATTCGGAATCAGGCCACGGCCCATGGCCTGAAGGCTCAATGGTTTTTGCTGAATTCATGACCCAGCTGCAACCTGTAAAACATCACTAATTCAATAAGTTATAAGTACATCTGATTAAATAGATTCATATCCAGTTTAAAAGCGGCAGATGACAATCCATCTGCCGCTTTTTTCTTATGCGCGAACAGCATCCACAAGCGTCTTGGCACCGAGGCGAATGTAGCCGCCGTCATTTCCTAATGTCAGAAACTGGAAGCCAAGCGGAATATAGCGACGTGCGAATTCTGCCGAAGGCGAGTAAATGCCTGCAAATTTCCCTGCAGCAGCTGCCTTGCGTGCAATGATACTAATCGGCTCGATGATTGCTTCGGAATCCGGATTGGCTTCGCGGCCATTGCTCCAGGCAATCGAGAAGTCGGCAGGACCAACGAATACGCCATCAATACCGCGTACATCGAGAATCGCATCAAGTGCGTCGTATGCATCGCGCGTTTCAATCATCGCGAAAGCCAGCGTGTCCTGATTGGCCGTCACGAGATAGTCATTCGAACCTGGCGCGCCGTAATCGGCATTGGCTCGGAAAACGCCCCACGAACGCTCACCAACCGGCGGATATTTCATCGCTGCTGCAAATCTGCGTGCATCTTCAACCGAGTTGATCATTGGCGCGATTACAGCCTGAGCGCCAAAGTCGAGCGCACGGCTTGCCATATCAAAACGCCCAACCGGAATACGAACGACGGGTGGCTTTCCTGCGTTCAGGATCAACCCAAGACTGCGCAGCACACTTTGCTCATCATGGCCACCGTGCTGCATATCAAGCGTTACAGCCTCAAGAGCACTGTGAGCCAAAACCTCAACTGTCAGTATTTCCGGCAAGGATGACCATGCGGAAAGAACTGTTTCTCCGGCACGAAGACGCGAAGACAAAGACATGCTTATTCCCCTACTCAAGAGCATTTCCTGTTTAGACTGAAACAATGGAAATGTTCTATCTATTTGTTTTTACGCGCATCTTTCTCCGAAAACCGGCTCCCGCTTTTCGGGATACGCTCCAAATGATAAGGGCGAAAATGCGCTTTGCATTTCCGCCCCTGAATATCATTTAGTCCTTTTGGACCTGCTGAATTGCTTCCTCGAGGAAAGCAAACATCTTCTCGCGAATGGTTTCGTCCGTCACTTTCACACTCGCCGCGTCGAAATCAGCACGCAGCTTGCGGAAGACGTCTTCATCACCCGCTTCTTCAAAATCAGCTGCAACAACTTCACGAGCATAGGCATCAGCGTCTACATCGTGCTTGCCAAGCAATTCTGCGGCCCAGAGACCAAGAATCTTGTTGCGGCGAGCTTCTGCCTTGAAGCGCAACTCCGCATCAAGTGCGAATTTGCTTTCGAAAGCGTTGCGGCGGTCATCCATGCCAGTGGTCATTAATACAGCTCCCAAGACTTTAAGCATTTCCTGCAAAAGCAGTTAAACTTTTGCATAAGACAATGCAGCAAAACAAATGCTTAGCGCGTGTACTGAGACTTATCCCAAAATTCAACACGCTCTAAGTTATGCGAGGTCGTCATCCGTTCTCTTGCCTAAAGCTGGCAAGGGGCGCAAGATTATACAAGAGCCAAACAACACTTTCTTGATTTATCCGGCTCTGAATCACTTAAAACGGGGGAACGGGTACAAAGCAGGATTGTTAAAAGCCCACAATTGCTATACGTAGCCCGCGAGAATAGCGGCAAAAGCCGATCATCACATTTTTGGAAATCCGAGAAAAGCCATGAACCGTCGCCGCCGTATTTACGAGGGCAAGGCCAAGATTCTTTATGAAGGCCCTGAGCCCGGTACGCTTGTCCAATTCTTCAAGGATGACGCAACCGCGTTTAACGCGAAGAAGCATGAAGTTGTTGACGGAAAAGGCGTGTTGAATAACCGCATCTCCGAGCACATTTTCACCCAGCTTAACCGCATTGGAATTCCAACCCACTTTATCCGCCGTCTCAACATGCGTGAGCAGCTGATCAAGGAAGTGGAAATCATTCCGCTTGAGGTTGTTGTGCGTAATGTTGCTGCCGGTTCGCTGTCAAAGCGCCTCGGCCTCGAAGAAGGCACTGTTCTGCCACGCTCGATCATCGAGTTCTATTACAAGGCAGACGCGCTCGACGATCCAATGGTCACCGAAGAGCATATTACAGCTTTCGGTTGGGCAAGCCCTGCGGAAATCGACGACATCATGGCTCTTGCCATTCGCGTCAACGACTTCCTCACCGGC
This sequence comes from Brucella sp. HL-2, assembly GCF_025846885.2. Lineage (NCBI taxonomy): Bacteria > Pseudomonadati > Pseudomonadota > Alphaproteobacteria > Hyphomicrobiales > Brucellaceae > Brucella > Brucella sp. HL-2. The sequence continues at coordinate 136,759 of NZ_JAOYTK010000008.1, forward strand.
CTGTTCCTTGGCATTGGCATCCAGCTTGTTGACTTCAAGATGGAGTGCGGCCGTCTGTTCGAAGGCGATATGATGCGTATCGTCGTCGCCGACGAAATCTCGCCAGACTCAGCGCGTCTTTGGGATGTCACCACAAATGACAAACTCGACAAAGACCGCTTCCGCCGCGATATGGGCGGGCTGGTTGAGGCCTATCAGGAAGTGGCGCGCCGTCTCGGCATTATGAACGAGAACGAAACGCCTCGTCCTTCCGGCCCTACGCTTGTGAAGTAAAATCCGCACAGCCCGGCAACTCGCGTTCCGGGCTGTTTTCATTGTTGTTACGCGAGAGCGTTTACTGTTTTAACTGAACCATGCGAAACGCTCTAAGTAATTTTGTTTGTCGCATTATCCTACGCAAAACCGCTTCGCACTTTTGCTGGAAATGCTCTAGATCAGCAGGTACTACTCAGTGATCAAGGCACGCGTCACCGTTACACTGAAAAACGGCGTTCTCGACCCACAGGGCAAAGCCATTGTAGGCGCGCTCGGTAGCCTGGGTTTCGAAGGCATCAATTCTGCCCGTCAGGGCAAAGTCTTCGATCTCGAACTCGAAGGCTCGGACAAGGCAAAAGCTGAAGCCGATCTCAAGGCCATGTGCGAGAAGCTGCTCGCCAACACGGTTATTGAAGATTACGCGATCGTCATTGGCTGACAGGCTGCGGATTCAGATTATTTCTTGCGCGCCTTCAGAACAGCTGATGAGCGGTTTTGAAGGGCACTCAAATTCAAAGAGACGTAAAACGCCATGAAAGCAGCAGTCGTTCTTCTTCCCGGCCTTAATCGTGACCGCGATATGATTGCGGCCATAACAAAGATTTCTGGTCAGGCGCCTGTAACCGTCTGGCAGACTGATACCAGCATCCCCGACGATGTTGATCTGATCCTCATCCCAGGTGGCTTCTCCTACGGCGATTACCTGCGTTGTGGTGCAATTGCAGCCCGCATGCCCATTATGCAAGCTATTCGCGAAAAGGCCGATAAGGGCATAATGGTCATCGGCGTTTGTAACGGCTTCCAGATTCTCGTCGAAGCCGGAATGCTGCCGGGCGCTTTGATGCGCAACACTTCGCTGAAGTTCGTCTGCCGTGAAGTGAAGCTTGAAATCAGCAACGCCAATACCGCCTTCACACGTGGTTATCAGCCTGGCCAGATCATCCGTTGCCCTGTCGCCCATCATGACGGCAACTACTTCGCTGATGACGAAACGCTCAAGCGTATCGAAGGTGAAGGTCAGGTTGTATTCCGTTATGCGGACGGGACAAATCCAAACGGCTCGGTCAACGATATCGCAGGCATCGTCAATGCGCGCGGCAACGTCCTTGGCATGATGCCTCATCCTGAAAACCTGATTGAAGGTGCACATGGCGGAGATGATGGCCGCGCACTTTTTGCAGGCGCTCTCGGTATCGCTGCCTAAGCGATTAGCCGCTGATAAACAGATCAAATGGCCTTCGTTGCAAAACGGCGGCCATTTTTTATTGCCTTAAATCGGACGGTTCAATTGAGCTGGCAAATGAGAACTCCGTTCTCAGGGCCTAGCCTTGCACAAAAATTCATGGCAGCTTGATCGTCAGATACTTCCTGAATAAACCGAATCGGGGAACGATATCGATGCAGCTATATTCACGCCCACTCTCCCCCTATTCCGCTTTTGTACGTGGTGTTCTTTATCTCAAGGAACTACCGTTCAAACCTATTAACCTTCCCTATCCGTTTCCAGAAGACTTCATTCATGTGACGCCTTTAAAGCGTGTTCCGGTGCTGATAACCGGCTCTGGAGAGACACTATTTGAAGCAGCCATTATCGCCGAATATCTGGAAGACCATTTTCCAGAAACGCCTGTTCTGCCCGGTAGTCCCCGGGAGCGTGCGCTCATTCGGCTTTTGGCACGCGTGACTGAACTCGAAGTGCTCGGGCCAGCGATGAAGCTGTTTATTCTGCTCAGCAAGCCTGAGAAGGACGACGCCACCATTGATCGACTGTTCACCAAGCTTCGTACAGGTTTAAGTGTGGTTGAATCACGGCTCACCGATCAGGCTTTTGCGCTTAGCGATGCGCCAACGCTCGCCGATGCGTGGCTGGTGCCTGTGCGGTTTCTCATGGAACCGCTGAAGAAGCTTTCTGGAAAATCAGATTTGCTGGAAGCTTACCCAAAATTCGACACATATGCGGTGAAAGCAAAGCAGGATCCGGTGTTCGAACTTATCTGGAATGAAATGAATGACGGGTTGAAGGCTTTCATGCCGCAGCTTGCCTGAGTTATCCCAACCAATACTAAGCGCATTCTTTAAACATGCGCTTTAACTATTTGTTCTTGCGCATTTACCTCCCACAAAACCGCTTCGCGCTCTTGCAGGAAATGCCTTAATATCTTGTTTCTACGCGTTTATCGGCCAGCCAAACCCTTGATGGCTCTGCTGAAAACGTTCTGATGGAGTCTTCCTTGAAGAATAAGACCATTGCGCTTGTAGCACTTCCAGCGCTTGCACTGTTTGCAGCTTGTACGCCGAAGCCTGCACCCGGCCCCGTTTCTATCGATTCCAATAAGGCAGCACTTCCGACCATGGAGCGCATAGCACTTGGGGCAAACAGCTGCTGGTTCAAATCCAAGGATAAGGATTTCCGCGGCTATACACTTGCACCGGAACTCAACTCGTTTACCGGGCGTCCACGTTTTCTGGTGGTGTCTTCGCGCAATTTGGCAGGACGGCCACTGCTTGTTGTCCAAGCCCAAGGCAACCCTGCCCGCATCGAGGCTTTTGGTCCGATGATGCAACAGGCGCATGGCGGCCGCATTGCCAAGGACATCAATCGCTGGGCGTCCGGTCAGAAGGACTGCTGATCCATTTTATCAGCGCCTACTGCATAATTCCTTAAACCTGAATCAGTTTAAGGAATTATGCTGTAAATATAGAGTGTTAGAGCGACCTTTGTGCGCCCAAGAAGGCGCACGGCGCTCTAGGGTCCAGACTCAATTGAGCCACCATGTGACGATGGCAGCGATATAGCATGTGGCTGTAAAGTTCAGCATGAGCTTGTCATATCGTGTCGCGACCCTCCTCCAGTCCTTGAGGCGGC
>NZ_JAOYTK010000009.1:0-133259 GCF_025846885.2 Brucella sp. HL-2
CGTGGCGCGTGGGTGTTATTCCTGCCCAGATACTCGCCGGAACTCAATCCAATAGAACAGGCCTTTTCCAAAATCAAAGCCTTGTTGCGAAAAGCTAAAGCACGCACCTATGACGAGCTATGGAGAGCCCTCGGCTCCGTCTGCGATCTGTTTTCGCCACAAGAGTGCCGAAACTTCTTCAAAGCAGCTCAATGTGTTGCATGATTAGCGCCCGACGCTCTAGAGAATCATCAGCGGTTCGTCTTTCACAGGACGAATGGTCAGGGCTGTGCGTACCGAATCCACATTAGGAGCGGCGGTCAGCTCTTCGATAACGAAAGTCTGAAAGGTGTTGAGGTCGCGTGCGACGCAATGGAGCAGGAAATCGGACTCGCCAGATACCATCCATGCGCGGCGTACAAGCGGCCACTGCTTGGTCTTTTCGGCAAAAGCCTTGAGATCGGCGTCTGCCTGACGATGCAGTCCCACTGAACAGAATGCTACGAGATCCTGCCCGAGCGCATTGCCATTCAGTATGGCGCGATAGCCACGAATGACGCCACTTTCCTCCAGCTTGCGCACACGACGCAGGCAGGGAGGGGCAGAGATACCGACACGTTCGGCTAGCTCAACATTGGTGATGCGCCCGTTATTCTGGAGCTCCCGAAGGATTTTCCAATCGATTTCGTCCAGATCAGCCTTGATCGGCATGCAAAACTCCGCGCGCAATGAAATTTCATTCAGGCGTAATTATAAAACACTCAGCGCTGCTATAGCGCAATCTAATCCTGCTCATACCAAAAGAAACGACAGGATGTAAACCGTCTAAAGCGTTGTTAGCGCATCCAGAAAGTACGTGTGAACAGGATAAATATGGTTACGAGTTCAAGACGACCGGCCAGCATGAGAAACGAAAGTACCCAAAGTGCCGGGTCGTGGATCGTTGAAAAATTACCAGCAGGCCCGATCGTATCCCCGAATCCTGGGCCTACGTTCGACAATGCGGTCAATGCGCCGGTGAAGGCCGATACGAAATCGAGACCAAGGGAAGCCAGCAAAACAGCGCCGATAATGAGCGATGCAATATAAAGAAACAGATAGAGCAATACGTTCTGAGCGATCTCGCCAGACACCTCAGAAGAACCGTACCGGATTTTTATAACTGCATGGGGCATGACAAGGCGTGCGAGATTGGCTTGTGTCAGGCTCCATAGAATGATGAGGCGGTTCATTTTGATGCCGCCAGATGTCGATCCTGCGCAGCCTCCAAGAAACGATGCGAGGAAGAAAATGCCAAGGGCTGGTGGTCCCCACAGCGAATAATCCTCGGTCGTAAAGCCAGTTGTCGTGATGACGGAGACGAAGTGAAACGATGCGGAGATGAGTGCATCGCCAAACGGAATGTTCGAACCAAGCCTTAGAACAATTGCGAGAAGGAAACTGAAGCCGATGACGAGGGCAAAAAACAGTTTTACCTGCGGATCGGCAAGTGACTCGAGCCGACGTGGCATAAATGCCTTGATATAAAGGACGAATGGTAGGGCCGAAAGCGCCATAAAAACCGTCGATACGATGAGCAGCTTCCGGTTGCCTTCGTAAAAGCCGAATGAACTATCGTGCGTCGAGAAGCCTGCCGTTGCGACCGTTGCCAGACCATGATTGATCGCGTCAAACATGCTCATGCCAACTGCGAAATACGCAATCATGCAGGCGGCTGTCAGAGTGAGATAGGCCATAACGATGCCGAGCGCGATCTGGTTCATGCGCGGCAGAATTTTTTCCGATTTGTCGGAATTTTCCATGTGAAAGAGTGCGAGACCGCCTGCGCGCAGCGAAGGCAGCATTAATAGCGCCAAGCCGATGAAGCCGACACCACCGATCCAGCACAGAAGCGAACGCCAGAGTAGAATTCCGCGCTGCATCTCATCGAGGCCTGTCAATGCTGTGGCACCAGTGGAGGTCACGCCTGACATGGCTTCAAAGAAAGCGGTCGCATAGCTGATCGGCAGATGCGAAAAATAAAGGGGGATCGATCCCAGAAAACTGGCTGTCAGCCACAGACATGCAGTTAGCAAAAAACCAAGGCGCGGTGTGAAGCGCGTGTTCTGGTTTTGGGTGGCAAACAGGATCAGGGCTGATAATGCACCGGTTGCTGCCGCAGAACGCACGAAAATAAGCCAGTCATCGCTGCCGTCACGCAAGTCGATTGCCGCAGGCAATAGCATTGCTACAGCCATGACGAGGCCGAAACGCGCACAGATATTAGCAACGGTCTTGTATATGGCCTTCGGCTCCAGCGATTTTGAAAGCTGCTTTGTTGTCCTGTGTTTAACGCGGGAACTTGCCAGCCGCAATGTGGGTATGCAGCATCATTGTGCTGAATGGTGACAAGCTGTGGCTAAAGCGCAGCAAATGCTGCTCCAACCTTGCAAACAGCGGATCGCAGACCTACCTTGGCCACAATATCAGGGCATTGGCAAAGCTGGGCGCGAAGGCGATTCTGGTGAGCCGAAAGCCCACGATTTAAATCGATTTTGGACCGGAGAACTATTCCCATGTCACAGCGTCATGCGCCCGTTATTGTAATCGGCTCTGGTCCGGCAGGCTATACGGCGGCGATTTATGCTGCACGCGCGATGCTCAAGCCCATTATCATTACCGGTTTGCAGCAGGGCGGCCAGTTGATGATCACGACGGATGTGGAAAACTATCCGGGCTATGCCGAGCCAGTGCAGGGGCCATGGATGATGGATCAGATGGCGACACAGGCTCAGAATGTTGGCGCTGAAATCCTTTATGACATCATCACGGAAGTTGATACGACGTCGCGGCCTTTCCGTTTGATTGGCGATTCCGGCACCGTTTATACCTGCGATGCATTGATTATCGCGACTGGCGCTCAAGCCAAGTGGCTTGGTCTTGAAAGTGAACAGACTTTCATGGGCGGTGGCGTTTCAGCTTGTGCGACCTGTGATGGCTTCTTCTATCGCGGCAAGGATGTGGTTGTGGTCGGCGGCGGCAATACAGCAGTCGAAGAAGCACTCTATCTTTCGCATATCGCCAAGAGCGTTACTGTGGTGCATCGCCGTGAAGGTTTCCGCGCTGAGAAGATTATGCAGGATCGCCTGATGTCGCGCGAAAACGTCAAGGTTATCTGGAACAGCGTTATTGATGAAATCGTCGGCACCGAAGCCAAGCCGCCAATGGGGGCAACGGTAACGGGTGTTCGTCTCAAGAATATCGTGACGGGTGAGCTGAGTGAGCATGAAACTCACGGGGTTTTCGTCGCTATTGGGCATGCACCTGCCGTTTCTTTGTTCGAGGGCAAGCTCAAGCAGAAGCCAAATGGCTATCTTTGGACCGCACCCGATTCGACCGCTACCGACGTGCCAGGCATTTTCGCCGCCGGTGACGTTACCGATGATATTTACCGGCAAGCAGTGACTGCCGCTGGTATGGGCTGCATGGCGGCGCTCGAATCCGAGCGCTGGTTGGCTGCACAGGAACCGCTGCACGAAGCTGCGGAGTAACGAGAGGGGGAGAAGGTGGTCGCACCGCTCGACTGGGACAAACTGCGCATTTTCCATGCTGCTGCGGAAGCCGGGTCCTTCACCCATGCCGCACAGACATTGCATCTGTCGCAATCAGCTATCTCGCGACAGGTCAGCGCGTTGGAGCAGGACGTTGGTGTTCCGCTATTCCATCGCCATGCCCGCGGGCTCATTTTGACGGAGCAGGGCGAAACGCTCTACCGGACGGCGCATGACGTGCTGATGAAGCTCGAAAACGTCCGCTCGAAACTGGCCGAAAGCAAGGAAAAGCCGACAGGGCGCCTGCGCGTGACGACAACAGTTGGTCTGGGTTCAGGCTGGCTGATCGAGCGTATTCAGGAATTTGTCGAGCTATACCCTGACGTGCAGCTTCAGCTCATTCTCGACAATGAAGAGCTGGATCTCACCATGCGTCATGCTGACTGCGCGATCCGTCTGCGTCAGCCACAGCAGCCTGATCTGATCCAGCGTCGTCTGTTTACTGTGCATATGCACGTCTATGCGTCGGCTGGTTATGTTTCCAAATACGGCAAGCTGAACTCGATCGATGAGATTGATCAGCATCGCGTGGTGACTTTTGGTGAACCTGCTCCGAGCTATCTCACCGGGTTGAACTGGCTGGAGATCGCTGGTCGCTCAGATGGAAGTGCGCGCATTCCAGTTCTGCAGGTTAATAATCTGCTGTCCATCCGTCGTGCTGTTCAGCGCGGTGTCGGTATCGCCGTTTTGCCTGACTATATGGCGGACAAGGAATCCGGTCTGGTGCAGCTTCTGCCCGAGCTTGAGGAAATCCCGTCGTTCGATACATTCTTCTGCTATCCGGAAGCGTTGAAAAACTCTGCCAAACTGCATGCCTTCCGTGACTTCCTATTCTCGAAAGCGCGTAACTGGACGTTCTGATTTTAGTTTAATGACACGAATAAGCCGCGCTGGATCATCCAGCGCGGCTCTTTCTTTTTTCGTATATGTTACTTGCGCGGCAGTAGGCGCTGCACTTCCTTAGATGCATCGGCGAGAGCATCTTCCGGCGTTGCAGACTGTTCAACGACGCGCGAAAGATTATCGACGATGGTCTGCGTTACCTTAACGCCATTGGAACCCGGGAAAGCATACCAGGGGATCATCAGCGACATCTGGCTGAGACCGGCTTTAAACAGCGGATTTTCCTCGTAGAATTTGCCGAGATATTCATCCGATTTTGCCGCCAGTTCGTTGTTTGGTACATAGCCAGTGCCCGGCACGACAACCGATGCGCCATAAGGGCCGGCAGCGAATTTGGCGAATTTCCATGCTGCATCCTGCTTGGCCTGATCTTCGGTCAGGATAACAACCGCATTACCACCAGTTGGCAGACGGCCCTTTTCGGCGTTGAGAAGTGGTATTTTCGCGGTACGCATGTCGAACTTGTCACCGACATTCTTGATCGTGTTGCGCAAAGCACCAGTTGTCTGGAATGCGAAGCCGACTTTACCAGCCGCGAAAGCCTGCTCGCCAGCCGCTTTGGTCAGAACCGGCAGACCGCCTTCTTTCACCATACGATCGACCAGCTTGAATGCTGCAAGTCCTTCTGGACCGTTGAACGCGACTTTCTTTTCATCTTCTGAGAGCATCGTGCCGCCAGCGCCGAACAGAAGTGCAGAGAACATCCAGTCATCGCCCTGCCAGCGGAAATCGATGCCTTCATTGCCATCGCCAAGCGCCTTGATCTTACCGCCAAGCTCAATCACTTCGTCCCATGTGGTTGGAGGCGTGTCGGGATTGCCCCCGGCAGCCTTAACCAGATCGGCATTGTAATACATGATCGGGTTTGAGGTTGCGAATGCCAGGCCGACCTGACGGTCGCCGACATGCGCAAGGCTCAGCAGATGATCGGTGAAGCCTTGGGCTTCAAGATCCGCTTCCTTATCGACGAGCGGCTTCATATCAACGCCGATGTTGCGCTCGGCCAATACGCGCAAGCGATTCAAACCGGTGAAAGTGATGTCCGGCATTTCCGAGGTGCCAGCCTGACGCATGATGGTCTGGATGCCTTCCTCGTAAGTCGCGGAAGGACTGACGAAGTTGATTTTGATGTCCGGATTTTCTTCCATGAACTTCTTGGAGATGTCCGCCATGACATCCTTGAAGAAGCCGGGCATCGGGTAATGCACATTCAGTGTGGTGTCTGCGAAAGCAGGCGCGGTGAGGCCTGTCGCAACAACCAGAGCGGCGAGAGCGCTGGAAAGGCGTTTCATGGGTAACTCCTGTGGGACGGGGAGGGAAAATTCAGCCCTTTAGGCCAGTTAAGGTGATGCCTTCGATGAAGCGGCGCTGGGCTGCAAGGAACGCGAGGAGAAGGGGCAGCGTAATGATGAGCGTTGCCGCCATGAGTGCTCCGTAGTCGTCGCCTGCTTCTGCCGCGCGGAAGTAAAGCAGGCCGAGCGGTGGCGTAGCGCGTTCCATGCCGGTGACGACAATGAGCGGCCAAAAAAGATCGTTCCAATGCGCAACTACCGAGAAAATCGAAAAGGCTGTGATGGCGGGCCATGCGTTGGGAACAATGACCCGCATGACAATGCCAGCTTCGGACATGCCATCGAGACGGGCCGCACTGATGAGATCATCCGGCAGGGCACGGAAGAACTGCAGAAACAAGAAAATACCGAAGACCGAGATGAAGAACGGAGCGCTCAGTGCGAAATAGCTGTTGAGCACACCAAGCTTGTTGAAACCGACATAGAATGGCAGTGCGGTTGCATGGATCGGTACAAGAAGGCCAAGCATAACCAGCATCATCATGGTGCGCTGGCCGCGAAACTGTAACTTTGCCATCGCATAAGCGCAGGGAATGGCGATGACCACCTGAACGACCAGAACCAATCCACACACGACAACACCGTTAAACAGCAAAAGCCCCATTGGAACGCGTGTCAAAGCTTTGGTCAGATTGTCCCAAAGCGCCCAGTGTTGTGGAATGAGAGAGAGCGAGGACGAGAAAATGTCCTGCTGGGATTTTGCTGCCGTGGACAGCATGAAAATATAGGGTGCCAAAAACAGCAGCGCACCCAGCGACAGAATTCCGAGACGGAAAGAACGAGCCAATGTCATCCGGGGTTCCTCAATAGTGGGTCCGACGGTCCAGAACGCGGAACTGAAGCATCATCAGGACAATAAGAACGGCGAGGAAAATCACGGTCATTGCAGAGGCATAACCGACGCGCAGAAAGACGAAGCCTTCCTGATAGATAGTCCAGAGCAGCACTTCGGAGGCTTTGTTCGGGCCGCCTTCTGTGAGAGTCTTGACCGTTTCAAAGACCTTCACGGCATTGATAATGCTGATCGTTGTCACAAAAAGCGTAGTTGGTCCGAGCAAAGGCCATGTGACCAGACGAAACCGCTCCCAGCTGTTTTTCACGCCATCCACTTCGGCAGCAGAGTAGAGCTCGCGCGGGATTGCGGTGAGGCCTGCCAGAAACAGCACCATGTTAAAGCCAACGCTTTGCCACACGCCGATCATCGCAAGACTGGTCAGAACCGTGTCGCTGGAACCAAGCCAATTGGGGCCAGTGATGCCGATCAGGCCGAGCATGGCGTTGACGGGGCCGAGGGTTGGGTGCAGCAAATATTGCCACACGGTTGCCATGGCGACGAGGAGTGAGGCTACTGGCAGGAAGTAAACCGTGCGGAAGAACGACTTGCCGCGCACTTCGCTTTCGATAAGGAGTGCTACGCCAAGGCCGAGAAAGACTGAGGCAGGAGCCACAATAGCGGTGTAGACGGCAGTGTTTTTGAGCGAGATCAGGAAGGTGCGGTCGCTGAAGAGTTCGGCATAATTATCAAGCCCGATAAACTCGAAACCATCATAGCCAAGCTCGAAATTGGTGAAACTCCAGAAGATCACGGCAGCGGTTGGCAGCAAGATCAGGAGTACAGTCAGAAAAATCGCAGGGGAAGCGAGTTTCCACGCAAGACGTTCTTCGCGACGGCGGGCATTTTCTGCGGCCGTACGTGCGCGGCTTGCACCCGCATGGGAAAGGGCGGCGTCAGACATGGGCTGGTGCCTTTTCGCGGGCTGCAAGCGTCACGTTGCTATCGGCGGGCTGACGCAAACGCAGGCCATCATCGCCAAACAAATAGATGCTGGTGGCGTCAAAATGCAGGCCCACCGGCATGCCGGTTATGATGTGCTTTGCGTTGGCGGGGTCGAGCTTTGCCGTCAGTTCCACTGATGTGCCGGGCGCTTTCATATAAATGAGCACTTCCGAGCCGAGAAACTCGATCCGTGAGACGGTCGCACTGATGCCGGTCTTGTCATGCGGAACGATACGGAAATGTTCAGGTCTGATGCCGATGCGGACTTGCGTGCCGAAATGGGCTGCGACGCCTTGCAGAATGGCGTGACCAGCAAAATGAACGATGCCGTTATCGCTGATCACGGCATCAAGGATATTGATCCGGGGCGTGCCAATGAATTGCGCGACTTCGATGTGTTTTGGATCGTTATAGATCGCAGTTGGAGTGTCGATCTGAAGGAGCTTGCCACCCATCATGACCGCAACGCGGTCGGCCATGCTGAGCGCTTCCGCCTGATCATGTGTAACGTAGATAGTTGGCACACCTGCACGACGATGCAACTCGACAATCTCGGCGCGGGTATGAACACGCAGATTGGCATCAAGATTGGATAGCGGTTCGTCCATCAGGAACGCACCCGGCTGGCGAACGAGGGCGCGGGCAAGAGCCACACGCTGCCGCTGACCTCCCGACATCTGACCCGGCTTTCGATCAAGCAGATGGTCAATTTTCAGGCTGGTCGCAGTCGCCCTGACCTGTTTCTGAATAAAAGCCCGCTTTTTCCTCTGGCTGGGAATAAGTGGACCAATGAGCGGCATGCGCTCCATCGTTGTCAGATCGCGCATGGCAAGCGGCACGGCAATGTTCTGTGCGGCTGTCAGGTGCGGATAAAGGGCGTATGACTGGAAGACCATCGCCATATTGCGATCGGCGGGATGTGCTGCGGTAATGTCACGCCCGGCAATGGCTATGCTGCCCTCGTCTGCGTGGTCCAGCCCGGCCAGAATGCGCAGCAATGTGCTTTTGCCGCAGCCGGAAGGACCAACAAGAGCAATGAATTCACCCTCCGCCGCTTCCAGAGAAATACCGTCAAGAATACGGTTGCTGCCATAGGATTTGCTGATGTCGCGGAGGGTGAGCGTGCTCACTGGCTGGCCTCCTCAGCAACCTTTGTGGCTTTGCCATCGCCGGTGTGGTGGGGATAGACCTCGTGCATGACATCGTCGATCACGTAAGGTTTCAGTTCTGCGATGTGGACGATTTGACTTTTTGCGGTCTCGTCGAGGTCATGGATGACAGCACCGAGAATGCGTTCGCCGGGCAGATCGCGTTCAATCGAACCAACTGTGAATGCGGCAGCGGGTGCCCAGATATAGCTGATGCCGTCGGTCGTGCCTGCCCAGGCGCGGTGCAGATGGCCGCTGGCATGAAGCTTCACATTATGAGCTGAGAAAAGATCATAAAGACGCTGGCGGGGTGCCGGGCGAATGCCCCAGTAGCCTGTGTCGCCTTCGTTCGGCGCATCGACGAAAACAGGCTTGTGTGCAAAGACTGCAACCGGCCTGCCGTCGCTGTGGTTCAGTTCAGCTTCCAGCCATTGAAACTGTTCTTCTTCCTCAGCCGAATTTGCACCGATAATCAGGCTGTTGAGACCAATAATGCGCCAGCCGCCGAAATCCTTCGCCCAATAATCTGCGCCGAAATGAGTGCGCCAGCGCTCAAGGCGCTCAAGGTTGACGGGCTGGTGGCTGCCGGGAAGGTGGCCGATGTCGTGATTGCCGGGCAGGCTCAGAACCGGAGCGGGAAGCTCTGCAATACGGTCGCGGCAGAAAATCAGGTCAGCTTCAACATCGGCTCCATCGACGGTCAAGTCGCCGGTATGGATGATGAGGTCTGGCTTCTGCTGTTCGACCCAAGCAACCAGTGGGGACCAGTTGCTGTTGAAGTGCGACTTGGTAGGGCTGAGGTGAGTGTCTGTAATCTGAACGATCCGCAAGATGGCGCTCCTTTTTGAATAAGGGGTGCGCGCAGCACGTGCCGTTTTGGGCATTCATCGGGGATAGCTGCGGCCTTGCGAGGGCTTCTATGCCTCTTCTGTGACAGGTTCGATGCAGTGTGGTGATAGTTTCGTGACAGCCCCTGTGAATGTTGCCAGTGGAAGTGATTTGCTGTTTTTAGAGGCAGGCCAGGCTTGCATCTGCCTGCGGTTTGGGCTGTCATTATAGTGCTGATATAGAATATGGTTTCAGTGGTTAATGTATAACTGTATGAATTTATTTATGTTTTTATTGTTTTCGAGCTATGCATAAAACGCATAGCTGCATTGCCATAAAGTTGCATTGCCAAAACAATAAGCAAAGTGCATATAAAGATCATCTCAGCGCTGCGTTTCCTCCTCCCATTTTACGCAGGCTGAGTGTTCCCCTCTGGAGGTTTGCCTCAATGGCACCTTCAAAACTCAAAGCCAGACATTTGTCTGGCTTTTTTTTTGGCTTTTCGCCCAGCACTTTACTTTCTCGGAAATGCAGATACGAAAAAGGGGCCTTTCGGCCCCTTCGTCATTCAATGTCTCAAGTGTTTAGCGCAAGCTTGCGCAGAAGCGCTGAATGCGTGAGCAGGCTTCTTCAAGCAGTTCATCCGAGGTCGCATAGGAAATGCGGAAGTTTGGTCCGAGACCGAAAGCCGAGCCGTGAACCACGGCAACGCCTTCTGCTTCCAGCAGTTCGCTCACGAAATCTTCGTCAGTCTCAATAACCTTGCCGGCTTCAGTCTTCTTGCCGATAAGGCCCGCGCATGACGGATAGACGTAGAACGCACCTTCAGGTGTCGGGCAGTTGATGCCCTTGGCCTGGTTGAGCATGGAGACAACCAGATCACGACGAGCCTGGAAGATTTCCTTGTTCTTCGGAATGAAGTCCTGTGTGCCGTTCAGCGCTTCAACAGCAGCCCACTGAGCGATGGAGCAGGCACCAGAGGTCTGCTGACCCTGAACCATGTCCATGGCCTTGATGAGCTGCAATGGACCTGCTGCATAGCCGATACGCCAGCCGGTCATTGCATAGGCCTTCGATACACCGTTCATGGTGAGCGTGCGATCATAAAGCGAAGGCTCGACCTGCGCAGGTGTCGTGAAGACGAAATCGCCATACACCAGATGCTCATACATATCGTCGGTCAGAATCCAGACCTGCGGATGACGCACGAGAACATCGGTCAGGGACTTCAGTTCTGCTTCCGTATAAGCGGAGCCTGTTGGGTTTGACGGCGAGTTGAAGATCAGCCACTTGGTCTTTGGCGTGATCGCCTTTTCAAGATCAGCTGCTGTCAGTTTGAAATTGTCTTCCTGACGCGTGTTGACGAACACAGGCGTGCCACCGTTGATGGCAACCATTTCCGGGTAGCTTACCCAGTATGGAGCAGGGACGATAACTTCATCGCCAGGGTTCAGTGTAGCCATGAAAGCGTTGAACAGGATCTGCTTGCCACCAGTGCCGACGATGACCTGCTCAGGCTTATAGTCGAGGCCATTTTCGCGCTTGAACTTGGCGACGATAGCCTGACGCAACTCAGGGATACCAGCAACAGGGGTGTACTTGGTTTCGCCGCGATTGATCGCGTCGATGGCCGCTTGCTTGATATTGTCTGGAGTATCGAAATCGGGTTCGCCCGCTCCGAGACCAATCACGTCCTTGCCCTTGGCTTTCAGTTCGCGTGCTTTCTGGCTGACCGCGATGGTCGCAGATGGCTTTACACGAGAAAGGGCGTCGGCGAGAAATGCCATGATAGATCTCCATAGATGGCAGGATCAGATAACCGGCACCGGGCACGGTCCGGTTTTGCGGACTTTCTATGTCGCATTGGCGCACGAATCGCAACAAAAGCTTTGCAGTTTCGCAATAAATTCGGGTTTCTCGCGAGAATGTGTTGCTGAAAAGTTCTGATCCATCAATGCCGCGAACATATTGTTTCAATGAAACTGATTGGACAGGCTGCACGGATGCAAAGATGTTATACCAGCACAGGAGAAGCAGATGCTCACAATCTATTCACAGCCAGATTCCGGAAATTGCTATAAGCCACGGCTTTTGCTTGCGAAACTCGGCAGGCCGTTCAAGCATGTCACTGTGTCTTCCCTCGACGGTTCGACGCGAATGCCCGAATATCTGGCGAAAAACCCCAATGGCAAAGTTCCGCTGCTCGAGCTGGAAGACGGTCGCTTCCTTGCCGAATCAAATGCCATTCTTCTCCATCTAGCAGAGGGAACGCCCTATCTGCCGAAAGACGCTTATGAGCGGGCGTTAGTTTATCAATGGCTGTTCTTCGAACAATATAGCCATGAACCTTATGTCGCTGTGCGCCGCGCCTTGATGGTCTATCCAGAGCGGGCGCATGACGCGACGCCTGAACGTCTCGCATCAACACTTGTTGGTGGCGAAAAAGCTCTTGGTGTTATGGAAGAGCAGCTGAACAAGACACCATTTCTCGTTGGCGACAGCCTGACTGTCGCCGACATCGCGCTTTATGCCTATACGCATGAGGCGCATCGAGGTGGTTTCAACATGGCGCGATATCCGGCTGTAAATGCATGGCTTGCCCGCGTTGCTGCGGATGAGGGGCATGTATCGCTGGACTGGTTGCCATAAGGGTTTTAGAGCGGTTCCAGTTAAGATTGAACCTTTGGAGCACGCTCTAGAGCGTGTCGCGTTTAATCGCACCCAAGGTGCTCGCCCTAGATTCTTGTAATTTCCGCATGTTCGCGAACGTTAAATGAATCCACTTAACTGCGACATGCTTTAGCTATTTGTTTTACGTATTATCCAAAGCAAAACCGCTTCACACTTTTGCTGGAAATGCTCTAATCCGCCATGAGGTCTAGCAAGCTTCGCGTGGCCATGATTTTAAAGGCCGCTATCAACGCATCGCATTCGTTTTCCGAGACCTCGACGGCGATGCGCATGGTGGTTTCGCCAAAATGCATCAGCAGGAAAGCGGTTTCGTCCAACTGTGCCGACTCTCTAGCGGGAACAATCCTACGGATCGTATCTGCGAGCAACTTGCCGTTCTGTCGACTCTCGGCGATCTCCAGCTTTGACAATATTTTATCGGTCTGCGTGGCCGACCATATGTCGCGCATTGCGGGTTCCAGCCGCATCAACGCCAGATATTCGTCAATCAATGCATTGAATGCCACGATCAGTTCGTCGACCGAACTCGCCGCTGCAAGGCCGTCTTCGATGCACTGACGGGACTGCGCGTTACAGCTTTCAAACAGATAGCGGATCAGCGCGCTTTTATCAGGAAAATACTGATAGAGCGCACCGATCGAAATGCCTGCCTGCTGTGCAATCTCGCTCATCTTGAGACTGTCGCTGCCTTTGGCGGCGATCAGCGCAGTGGCGCATTCTGCTATGCGCCGGATTTTTTCCTGTGCGCGGCTTTGACTAGGAGTGCGGCGCAGGATGGCCGCGCCCATAACTTCTGTTTCCGTGCCTGAATTCTGCTTCATGACCGACTCACATTTTCGTCTTGACAGAATATGAGGATTGCTCACATATTGCAAATATGAGAGTTACTCACATTTTGGGAGATGAAGATGAATACGGATCTGAATGATCGTTTTCTGGTGATTGGGGCTACCGGAAAAACCGGCAGGAGGGTTTCAGAAAGGCTGCGAGGGATGGGGCTTTCGGTTCGCGCCGTATCGCGCAGTACCGAGATAGTTTTTGACTGGAACAATCAATCTACCTGGGCCGCGGCGCTTGAAGGTATCACGAATGCCTATGTCACCTATCAGCCGGATCTGGCCTTGCCGGGTGCCGTGGATGTCATCCGAGCGTTCCTGTCGACGGCGAAGAAGGCAGGCGTGAACCATGTCGTACTTCTTTCCGGGCGAGGAGAGGAGGAGGCCGAGGCTGCAGAGCAGGCTCTTCAAACTTCCGGATTGGACTGGACCGTGCTTCGCGCAAGCTGGTTCATGCAGAACTTCAGTGAGAACTACATGCGAGATGAGTTACTTTCAGGCTCGCTGACGCTGCCGGTTGGTCACACGAAAGAACCATTCATCGATGCCGACGATATCGCTGATGTCGCGGTTGCCGCCCTTACGGAAACGGGGCATCGCAATCGGCTCTATGAACTGACCGGTTCGGAACTGTTCAGTTTCAGTGATGCTGTAAACGAGATCGCCCAAGCGACAGGTAGAGAGTTGTCGTTTCATCCCGTTTCGTTTGCTGACTATGAAGTGGTCCTGCGCGAACAGATGCTGCCTGAAGATGTCATAACGCTTTTGCGATATCTTTTCACTGAGCTTTTCGATGGTCGCAATGCGAGTGTGGCGCATGGCGTGGAAGAAGCTCTCGGACGCACGCCGCGGCGGTTTGCAGATTTTGCCCGCAAGGCTGCCGGTGAAGGCACATGGGAGGGACAGTCATGACAATGAGTTTTCAACTGCTTGTTCTGCTGACAGCATGGGGTAGCGCCATAACGGGCGGCATTTTCTATGCATTTTCAAGCTTTGTAATGGCGGCATTGGCGCGTATCCCAGCCAATGCGGGCATATCGGCAATGCAATCGATCAACATCACAGTCATCAACGGCACGTTCTTCGCTGCGTTTTTTGGAACGGCAGTATTGTGTCTGGCGATTATTGCGCTGGGTCTGATGGGCTTTGGTAGCCTGTCGAAATGGGTAATGATCGGTGCTGCCGTTTATCTCATTGGCACCATCGGGGTGACAATGGTCCTGAATGTGCCGCTAAACAATCAGCTTGCTGCGATTGATGCAAATGCTGCCACGTCAGCTGACGTCTGGCTCGCTTACGTTCGGGACTGGACGCTATGGAACCATGTCCGCACCGGTGCGGCACTGATCGCAGCTCTCATTCTGGGTGCAAGCGCGCTGGCAAAAATCTGAACGACAATGAATAAGAATGCGGACAAACAAAAAGGCGGGGCAATACCCCGCCTTTCATTTGCCTATTCGGCAAAAATTATGCTGCGACGAGGTTGTCGGCAGACGAACGGCCCGAACGACGGTCCTGTACGATTTCGTACGTAACCTTCTGGCCTTCATCGAGCGTGGCCAGACCAGCGCGCTGAACAGCGGAAATGTGGACGAATACGTCCGTGCCGCCCTGATCAGGCTGAATGAAGCCGAAGCCCTTGGTCGTGTTAAACCACTTAACTGTTCCCGTAGCCATGGGAAATTCCTTTGTAACATTAGTAGTAGTTAGTCCGTATGCTTCGCACACGTCCCTGTGAATCGAATTTATGGACAGGAGATCGTCAGGAAGCACGGCAGGCCGGGCGGGTCGCAAAGTCACTTGACCGAAAAATCGATGACAAGACTATATGCGACAAATTTGACCAACACAAGATAGGCGGCGCTATCTCTAAAGGCCTATTTTTGTAATGCTTTTCCCCATTCCCAGGCCAATGCGAGCACTTGCTTCCAGCAAGGGTAGCCAGAACAATTTGAAAAGAATTGGTTTGTTTCCGTCGCAAGGAAACATTTCATAGTGGTGCCATTCCTCGGGAAATTTGCCCGACAGAGGTAGATGGAAGCAGTGACGACGGTGTGTTTCAATGTGAAAAGGTTCGATATAGTTGTAGGTCAAAGTTTCCAGATGACGCATGCCGGACGTTTTGAAAATACCAATTTCTTCGTGAAACTCACGATAGGCTGCGCTTTGGATTTCTTCGCCCTCATCGACAGTTCCGCCTGGAACCTGCAGCGGTGTGTCTGGATTTTCCGGTTCGCGGAAAACGAGCAGCTTTCCGTTCCATGTGGCATAAATCAGAACTTTATCAATTGCTTTAGTGGATGTGGTCATCGGAAGCCTTCGCGCGATTTGTACTTTGTACTATCGTGACAGGGTCCGGGGTCACGCAAAAGTTCCAAAATATTGCTATAGGGCGTGATCAGAATTGATTAAGAACAACTCGATGAAGTCTTGTTTTTAGAGCTGGGTTTGCCCGCAACGTTTCACTTCTGCCCTAAACGATTTTGATGAGGAAAGACTTGGTGCCGAAATCAAAGCAGAAAAAGCCGCAAGGGCTCGATAGTGCGCATCAGCAAGCTGATCGCGGCATGCTAGACGGCAGTGATCTCTTCTCGCAAGCGCGCATGATGATGAGTGCGTTTTGGGTATCGCCGGTTCGCAACCAATTGATCGCGCTGGGCACTGGTATCTTCGTTTTAATTGTGTTGATTGCTGTGGGGCAGGTCGCCATCAATCGTTGGAATGTCCCGTTCTACAATGCTCTGTCAGATCGCAATCTGAGCGCCTTCTTTCATCAGCTTCTGATCTTTTTTGCCATCGCTGGATCGGTCCTTCTTCTAAACGTGTCCCAGACCTGGCTGAACCAAATGTTCAAGCTAAAGCTACGAGAAGGACTGGCGCGCGATCTGGTGGGTGAGTGGTTGCAGCCGGGGCGGGCATTCCGTCTTGCGAAAGCTGGCGAAATTGGCGTCAACCCGGACCAACGATTGCAGGAAGATGCGCGTCATCTTGCCGAGACTACGAGCGATCTTGGCATCAATCTGCTGCAATCCACCGTCATTCTCGTCAGCTTTGTTGGCGTCCTGTGGTCTCTGTCGAGCGGCTTTGTATTCCATCTTTGGGGTTATAGTTTTTCCATACCGGGCTATATGGTTTGGGCGGCGGTTTTTTATGCGGGTTCTGCGTCGCTGTTGTCCTGGTTTGTTGGCCGCAGTCTCGTTAATCATAATGCCAACCGCTATGCGCGCGAGGCCGATTTTCGCTTCTCGTTGATGCGGGTGAATGAGCATATCGATGCTGTTACATTGGCACGAGGCGAGGCTGATGAGCGCCGCAGGTTGGACCTGGATCTTGACGCGGTGCTGGTTGCCATCAAGCGAATTGTTATTGCCACAACCAATCTGACATGGGTCACGGCAGGCTATGGCTGGTTCACCATTGTTGCTCCGATCCTTGTTGCAGCACCTGTCTATTTTTCGGGTGGACTGACCTTCGGCGGTTTGATGATGGCTGTCGGCGCTTTTACGCAGGTGCATAATTCGCTGCGCTGGTTTGTCGATAACTTTGGCGCGATTGCCGATTGGCGGGCAACATTGCTGCGCGTGGCGAGCTTTCGACAAGCCATATTACGTATGGATGAAATTGGCCACATCGACCGGCAGATAGTTCTGGAAACCAACGAGGATGAGCGGCTTACGATCGAAGCTCTGTCTATTGCGGTCCCTGATGGATGTCTCAATCTAGTTGAGACGAATGTCAGCATCGGTCCCGGGGAGCGGCTGTTTGTGACAGGCGCAACTGAAACCGAACGCAGTCGGTTTTTCCGCGCGCTTGGGGGCTTGTGGCCTTGGGGGAGCGGGCGGATTGGATTGCCTGCTGGAGATCGCGTGGTGTTTATTCCGCATGCTCCCTACATTCCGCCCGGCAACCTGCATGATGCGGTGGTCTATCCGTTGAGTGCCGCTGATTTCTCGAAGAATCAGGTGGCGGACGTGTTGAAACTCGCCGGATTGGAGAGGCTTACACCGCAGATCGACCGTGTCCTGCGTTGGGATCGCACACTGACTGATGATGAGCAACAAAGCCTCGCTCTCGCCCGGCTTGTGCTGCAAAATCCAAGCTGGATTGTGATTGATGGTACGCTCGATGGGATGGATGAAGAAGCGCGAAAGCGCGCCTATGCGATTCTGACTGGTCCTTTAAAGGAAGCTGCTGTCATCCATATTGGCAAAGGGTTAGGCCATAACGGCTTGTTCGCGCGGCAACTGCATCTGGAAATGGACTTGCAGGCCGATCCCCTTCGTCTGCCCCACCAATCGGAAGCAACGGCATAAGAAATCAACAAAGCAAAAAGGCCGCAGATTTTCATCTGCGGCCTTTTTCATTCCCGTGTAACTATTTGTTTTTACGTATTATCCAACGCAAAACCGCTTCGCTTTTTTACCTCAAATGCTTTAATTACGGAAGTAATCCTGAAGCGGACGAACTTCCAGCGATCCTGCCTTAAGCGCCGCAATGGCTTCAGCGGCTGCTTCAGCACCGGCCATTGTCGTGTAGTAAGGCAGTTTCTGCATCAGCGTTGCGCGGCGGATCGACTTGGAGTCGGAGACTGCACTTGCGCTGTCGGTCGTGTTGAAGACCAGATGGATCTGGCGGTTGCGGATCGCATCTTCCACATGCGGGCGACCTTCGATGACCTTGTTGATCTTGGTCGATTCTACGCCATTTGCTTCGAGGAACTGTTGTGTTCCGCCGGTCGCCATGACCTTGAAGCCGATGCTGACCAGTTTGCGCACGGCACCAAGCACGCGTTCCTTGTCTTCGTCACGAACCGACACGAAAACCGTGCCTTCGCGTGGCAGTTCAACGCCTGCACCGAGCTGCGCCTTGGCGAAGGCAAGCGCGTAGTCGTAATCAAGGCCCATGACTTCGCCAGTTGAACGCATTTCTGGTCCGAGCAGTGTATCAACGCCGGGGAAGCGGGCGAATGGGAACACGGCTTCCTTGACCGCGATATGCGGACGTGCGGTCGGCTGCGGCTTGCCGCCATAGGCATTGAGCGCGTCTTCGAGGCTTTCGCCTGCCATGATACGGGCCGCAACCTTGGCAATTGGCGTTCCAACGGTCTTGGCAACGAAAGGCACGGTACGCGATGCGCGAGGGTTGACTTCGAGGATGAAGATTTCACCATCCTTGATAGCAAACTGAACGTTCATCAGGCCACCGACATTCAATGCCTTGGCAAGCAATGCCGTTTGGCGTTCAAGCTCTGTCACGATCTCAGGTGAAAGCGTATGAACTGGCAGCGAACAGGCGCTGTCACCGGAGTGAATGCCTGCTTCTTCGATGTGTTCCATGATGCCGGAAACATAGCTGTCCTTGCCATCGCAGAGGCAGTCGACATCCACTTCGATGGCCTGTGTCAGATAGGTATCGAACAGAAGCGGGTTTTTGCCCAGCAGCGTGTTGATCTGGCCGGTCTTGTCGTTTGGATATTTCGCCTTGATGTCTTCAGGCACCAGCTCAGGAACCGTGTCGAGCAGATATGTCTGCAAGCCACGCTCGTCATGGATGATCTGCATGGCACGACCACCAAGAACATAAGACGGGCGGACAACCAGCGGGAAGCCCAGATCAGCAACGATCAGGCGCGCCTGCTCAACCGAATAGGCAATGCCGTTCTTTGGCTGGTTAAGGCCGAGCTTGATCAGCAGCTTTTGGAAGCGGTCACGGTCTTCAGCAAGATCGATAGCGTCAGGTGACGTTCCGAGGATCGGAATGCCAGCCTTTTCCAGCGCATTGGCAAGCTTGAGCGGTGTCTGGCCACCGAATTGAACGATGACGCCATGTAGCGTACCTTTCTCCTGCTCAACGCGCAGGATTTCAAGTACGTCTTCTGCCGTCAATGGCTCGAAATAGAGGCGATCGGACGTGTCATAATCTGTTGAAACCGTTTCCGGGTTGCAGTTGATCATGATGGCTTCATAGTCAGCATCGTTGAGCGCGAAAGCCGCATGGCAGCAACAATAGTCGAACTCGATGCCCTGACCGATACGGTTTGGACCGCCGCCGAGAATGACGACCTTCTTGCGATCCGATACTTCGGCTTCCGAACGCGGCTGACCGACGAAAGGCGTTTCATAGGTCGAGTACATGTATGCGGTTGGCGATGCGAATTCGGCTGCGCAGGTATCAATGCGCTTATAGACCGGATGCACGTCGAGCTGATTACGCAGCTTTGCGACATCTTCTGCATCCTTGCCGATCAGTCCTGCAAGACGCGCATCGGAGAAGCCCATGGCTTTAAGCATGCGCAGGTTTTCGGCATCCTGCGGCAGACCATGTTCGCGGATACGGGCTTCTGTGTTGACGATGCCTTCGATCTGTTCAAGGAACCATGGATCGATTTTGGAGACATCATGCACCTGCTCGGTGCTGAGGCCGAGGCGCATTGCCTGTGCGACCATGCGCAGACGGTCTGGCGTTGGCGTGCCGATTGCGGCGCGGATCGCGTTCTTCTCGTCGCCTTCCTCAATGTTTGGAATGGCGATTTCATCAAGACCCGTCAGGCCTGTTTCCAGACCGCGCAGCGCTTTCTGCAAGCTTTCCTGGAAAGTACGGCCAATGGCCATGACTTCACCGACCGATTTCATGGCAGTGGTCAGGATCGGCGAGGAACCAGGGAATTTTTCAAACGCAAAGCGTGGGATCTTGGTGACGACGTAGTCGATCGACGGTTCGAACGATGCGGGTGTTGCGCCGCCGGTGATGTCATTGTCGAGTTCGTCGAGTGTGTAGCCGACTGCAAGCTTGGCTGCGACCTTTGCAATCGGGAAGCCGGTGGCTTTCGATGCAAGCGCCGAGGAGCGCGATACGCGCGGGTTCATTTCAATCACGATCATACGGCCATTGGCTGGGTTAATCGCGAACTGAACGTTGGAGCCGCCAGTTTCAACGCCGATCTCGCGCAGCACCGCAATCGAGGCGTTACGCATGATCTGGTATTCTTTGTCGGTCAGCGTCAGCGCAGGTGCGACCGTGATACTGTCGCCCGTATGCACGCCCATTGGATCGAGGTTTTCAATCGAGCAGATGATAATGCAGTTGTCCGCCTTGTCGCGGACGACTTCCATTTCATATTCCTTCCAGCCGAGAACCGATTCTTCGATCAGAACTTCGGTGGTTGGCGACGCGTCGAGGCCGCGTTCGATGATTTCGAAGAATTCCTGGCGGTTATAGGCAATGCCACCGCCTGTGCCGCCGAGCGTGAAGCTCGGGCGAATGATGGCTGGCAGGCCAACAACGTCCATGGCCTGTGCGGCTTTGGCGAGCGCATGGCTCATGTAACGCTGCTTGCGCTCAACTTCGCCGAGCTGCCATTCGGTTTCCAGCTTGTCGAGTGCCTTGTCGAGATCATCACCGGAATATTGCGCTTTGACTTCGTTGCGCTTGGTTTCGTGGCGCTTGCGATCTTCTTCCTTGATCTCGGTCGCGTTGGCGAGCATCGAGGTCGGTGTGTCGAGGCCAATCTTTTCCATGGCTTCGCGGAAGAGCGCACGATCTTCTGCCTTGTCGATAGCTTCGGCATGCGCGCCAATCATCTCGACATTATAGCGTTCAAGCACACCCATGCGGCGCAGCGAAAGCGCGGTGTTGAGTGCGGTCTGTCCGCCCATCGTCGGCAGGAGCGCGTCAGGGCGTTCCTTGGCAATGATCTTGGCAACAACTTCCGGAGTGATCGGTTCGATATAAGTCGCATCTGCCAGATCCGGATCGGTCATGATCGTTGCCGGATTGGAGTTGACGAGGATGATGCGATAGCCTTCCTCTTTGAGCGCCTTACAAGCCTGCGTGCCCGAATAATCGAACTCGCATGCCTGGCCGATAACAATGGGGCCCGCGCCGATAATCAGGATCGATTTGATATCTGTACGTTTCGGCATGGGCATATCCTGCTTATTAGTGTTAGCGCATATCTTGGCCTCAAAACCGGTTCCCACTTTTGAGAGACATGCTTTTAGCCTGCCAGAAAAGCCCGCACGGTTTTCCGGCGGGTTGGCAGAAGTATATTCTGTGGGCTAAGTGGGCCTTATAGGCAATGATGGTGCAAAGCGGAACCCCACAATTGTGCTTATTTCAAAGAAAATGCGAGCATTCACGAAAATTCTCGATCAAGGCTCCGATTTGCAACCTCTAGGGCGTGTTGCGCTTAATCCCATCCACGGCGCTCGCTCTGGATTCTTTCAATTGTCGCATGTTCGCGAACGGTAAGTGAATCCATTTGAGCGCGACATGCTTTAGTCGCTTCTTATGTTGCGGCCATGTCTTTGTTTGTGATTGGAGTTGCCATTTACTTTTTATGTTGCTGTGCCAACTGTTTGTGCGACAATTGCATGCAATAGATTGCTGCTGTCTTTGTCTGAGACGGCACGGTGAAGGGGAGTTGGTCAATGCGTTGGCAAGGCCGTAGACAAAGCGACAATGTGGAAGATGTACGGGGCCAGCAAAGCGGTGGCCTCGGTGGTGGTTTTGGTCGCGGTGGCGGCGGAATGGGTGGGCCGGGTTTTCGCATCGTTCGCGGCGGCGGTATTTCCGGGATTCTCATTCTCGTCGTGATGTTCTTTGTGTTGCGTGCGTTTGGCATTGATCCACTACCGCTTCTATTCGGTGATGGCAGTATCAACTCCACTCAGACCCAGCAGAGCAGTGGCCGTACTGCGGCTGAAGGTGGCACGGTTGCCAATGATGAGGCGACACAGTTTGCACGCACTGTTTTGGCCGAAACAGAAGATGTCTGGAGCGGCATTTTCCAGTCGCGCGGGCAGACTTATACGCCACCAACAATGGTCCTGTTCTCCGATGGCGTGCGTTCAGCCTGCGGTATGGCCTCTTCGGCATCTGGTCCGTTTTATTGCCCCGGTGACCGCAAGCTTTATCTTGATCTGACTTTCTTCAATGAACTGGCCAATAAGTTTGGTGCATCCGGCGACTTTGCCAATGCCTATGTGATTTCGCATGAAGTGGGGCATCACGTTCAGAACTTGCTCGGTATTCTTCCGCGCTTCAATCAGATGCGTCAGCAGATGAGCCCAGCACAGGCTAACCAGATGTCGGTGCGTGTTGAGTTGCAGGCAGACTGCTTTGCAGGTGTATGGGGCTATTACACGGATCAGAAGGGTATTCTGGAAGCAGGCGACCTCGAAGAAGCAATCAATGCCGCCCACCAGATTGGCGACGATACGCTGCAAAAGAGAAGTCAGGGCTATGTTGTACCTGAAAGCTTCAACCACGGCACATCGGCACAGCGTGCCAAATGGTTCCGGCGTGGTTTTGAAAGCGGAAAGATTGAATCCTGCGATACATTCAGCGGTGATATCTAACTGGTTCTTATGATAGGACTGAGAGGCGGCTTAGGCCGCCTTTTTATATGGGCGATAGGCGACGGCCCGCAATAATTTTACCGAGCATCGGGCTTGCTGTGGAATAATTTTCCCTGTAAAATTTAACGGCAGCGCGGCCCTTTTTGTCAGCCATTCGTGACGCTCAGTTTTGAGCGGCGATTGCGCGCGATTCTTTCCAACAATCAAATTATTATGCTTTGTTGCGGCTTGTCCGCATGTGCATTTCAGGTGTTCCATGCATAATCCCCAGTTTGTGCGGCGGGGCTTGTTACTCGTCTTTATGACTCTTTTTCTCGATATTATCGGCATTGCAATCATTATGCCGGTTCTACCGACTTATCTTGAAGAACTCACTGGAGCGGATATCAGTACGGCCGCCGTTGATGGCGGCTGGTTGTTGCTGGTCTATGCGGCAATGCAATTTCTGTTTGCACCGATGATCGGTAATCTCAGTGATCGCTTTGGTCGGCGCCCGGTGTTGCTGGCTTCGATCTTCACCTTTGCGATTGATAATCTGATTTGTGCACTCGCAACCACTTATTGGATGCTGTTCATCGGTCGTGTGCTGGCAGGTATCAGTGGTGCCAGTTTTGCTACCGCGTCCGCCTATATTGCCGATGTCAGCGATGACAGTAATCGTGCACGCAATTTTGGTCTTATCGGCATTGCCTTCGGGGTAGGTTTTGCACTTGGGCCGGTTCTGGGCGGATTACTTGGCGAATTTGGCCCACGTATACCGTTTTACGGGGCGGCATTTCTGTCGTTCGTCAATTTCATTCTGGCCTATTTCCTGTTGCCTGAAACATTGTCACAGGAAAACAGACGCACGTTCCAGATCGCCCGCGCCAATCCGCTAGGTGCGCTTAAACAGATGCAGACCTATCCAGGCATCGGCTGGGTAATATTGGTGTTCTTTCTGTTCTGGCTTGCCCATGCGGTTTATCCATCGGTCTGGGCATTCGTGGGCGCCTATCGCTACAACTGGAGTGAAGCGCAGATCGGTTTGTCGCTTGGCCTTTTTGGCATTGGCGCGGCAATTGTCATGGCGCTCGTGCTTCCAAGGGTCCTGCCAGTCCTTGGCGAACGGCGCACAGCAATTACCGGCGTGCTGTTTTCATGCTTTGGCATGATTGGTTACGCAATCGCGTGGCAGGGATGGATGGTGTATGCGGTCATCTTTCTGACTGCACTGGAAGGTCTGGCCGACCCGCCATTGCGCAGTATTGCTGCAGGCAAGGTGCCGCCTTCTGCTCAAGGTGAATTGCAGGGGGCGCTGACAAGTGTTTCGAGCATAACGACTATTATAGGTCCGCTCATCTTCACGCAGCTGTTCAGCATTTTTACGGGAACGAATGCACCGTTCGTCTTTGCCGGAATGCCTTATGCCGTTGGGGCTGGGCTGATCTTCCTCGCATTTGTCATTGTTGTGGCAAGAGTGCGTCCGGCTGCATCGTTTAGGGCCACTGGTATCTGAGCGCTTTAGCGATAAAAAAAAGGCCGGAGCATCAGCTCCGGCCTTTTCATTTATAGACAAAGAGTTAGAGCGGCTCCAGTTAAGAATGAATCTTTGGAGCTGCTCCATCTATTCGTTTTTGCGCAATATCCCACTCAAAACCGCTTCGCACTTTTGCTGTAAATATAGCGTGTTAGTGCGACCTTTGTGCGCCCAAAAGGGCGCACGGCGCTCTAATTCGCTTTATTCAGATTGCGGTTCACGCTGCCTGGTCGCGTTCTGGCAGAAGAGCTTCGCCCTTCTTTTCGCGGATCAGATTGATGAACCGGCGGAAGAGGTAATGGCTGTCCTGTGGGCCAGGAGAAGCTTCCGGGTGATGCTGTACCGAAAAGATCGGCTTGCCGATAACGCGTAGACCGCAATTGGTGCCGTCAAACAGCGAAACATGTGTTTCCTCGACATGCTCAGGCAGGCTGTCGGAATCGACCGCAAAGCCATGGTTCATCGATACGATTTCTACCTTACCGGTGGTGTAGTCCTTGACCGGATGGTTTGCGCCATGATGGCCCTGATGCATCTTTTCAGTCTTGGCACCGAGCGCCAATGCCAGCATCTGATGACCGAGGCAGATGCCGAAAACTGGCAATTCGCTGTCTACGAGCTTCTGGATCGTTGGCACGGCATATTCGCCGGTTGCTGCCGGATCGCCGGGGCCATTGGAAAGGAAGATGCCGTCTGGATTATAGGCGAGAACATCCTCTGCCGTGGCTGTGGCTGGCAATACAGTGACCTTGGCACCAAGGCCTGACAGCAGACGCAGAATGTTGCGCTTCACACCGAAGTCGAGCGCGACAACATGATATTGCGTGGCTGACTGTTCGCCATAGCCGTCTTCCAGCGCCCACGGTGTCTGGTCCCAAGTAAGGCTTTGGCCAATGGTGACATCTTTTGCCAGGTCGAGATTTTCAAGGCCGCTCCAGTTTGCAGCGCGGGCCTTGAGCGCATCGATGTCGAACTTGCCGTCCGGATCATGGGCGATGACCGCATTCTGCGCGCCACGCTCACGGATAAGCGAGGTGAGGGCGCGCGTGTCGATGTCAGCCAGCGCGATGACGCCGCGGTTCTTCAGCCATGCATCGAGATTTTCCGAAGCGCGGAAATTGGATGGGTTGGTGATGTCGGCTTTGAAAATTGCGCCCACAGCACCGTGACGGTTGGCAGGTGTGAGGTCTTCCACGTCTTCTGCATTGGTGCCTACATTGCCGATATGCGGAAAAGTGAAAGTAACGATCTGTCCTGCATAGGATGGATCAGTCAGAATTTCCTGATAGCCGGTGAGGGCGGTGTTGAAGACCACTTCGGCTTCAATTGCGCCAGTTGCGCCAAGACCCTTGCCTTCAATCACTGTGCCATCAGCAAGCACAAGAACGGCGGTTCGCTTTGCAGTCGTCCAGGGTGCTGTCTTCGATGTGGCTTCGGTCATGGCGTGCACTCCTGTCAGGTTTCGCGCTTGCCGTCTGGCGCGCGTTCTACGTTATCAGTCATGCGGCATGTATCCGTGTTTCAGCCGCCCGATGTCAGACAGCTTGAAAAATGGAGTTTATGGGGCCATATATGCGCCAAAAAGCAGCGGGGATTAAACTTCCCGCCGCGAGCACATGCCGATGTCCTGCTAAGCCTCGAGCAATAGAGAAACTTGAGCGCGTGGTCAATCGTTTGAACGCAAGCTTTTCAGGAAATTGTGAGAGTAATGCCTCATTCTTTCTATGATGGTTGTTCTGACAGGTCGGATTAGGCGTGTGATTGCTTTATGGGCCCGGTTCTGGATACAAGGGCTCTGATTTTTCATTATTACGCATGACGTCATTGGAAAAGCGAGTTTTTTGCTTTTTGGCGATATGCGCTAACACCGTCAGGAGAGACGTATGCTTCGCCAGGAGATTTCTCAGGCACTCACGCAGGCTATGAAGGCTCAGGATAAGCTGCGCCTATCGACATTGCGTCTGATCATGGCTGCGGTGAAGGACCGTGATATTGCCAATCGTGGCGCTGGCAAGGACCCGGTCGGTGATGAGGAGTTGCTCGGCATATTGGGCAAGATGGTCAAGCAGCGCGAAGAATCTGCGCGCATTTATGAAGAAGGCAACCGTATTGAGCTTGCCGAAGGCGAGCGTGCAGAAATTGTTATCATCAATGACTTTTTGCCTGTGCAGATGAGCGATGATGAAATCAAAAAAGCCTGCGTGGACACAATCACCGAGATCGGTGCACAAGGTTTGCGAGACATGGGCAAGGTGATGGCAGCTCTTAAAGAGCGCTATGCTGGTCAGATGGATTTCACCAAGGCCAGCGCGCTGGTGAAAACGCTTCTTCAGTAGAAGCGTCTAAGTTTTCAATGAAAAAGCCCCGCCGAAGCGGGGCTTTTTTACAGCATAATTCCTTAAACTTGAATCAGTTTAAGATAGAATTATGCTGTAAATATAGAGAATTAGAGCGACCTTTGTGCGCCCAAGAAGGCGCACGGCGCTCTAATTCTGCTTCGCTGTTTTCAATCGTGTCGAGCCGAGCAATCCTTGTTCTTCAAGGACTGGATAGGCCATTGATGCGAGCAGCGAATTGATCTGCTTCAAATCGCGAATGGTATCGAGATGGATGGTGCTTGTCTCGATGCTTCGGGTTGACCCCTCGCGCAGCCGCGAGAAGTGACGCATGCTCGTCTGCTTTTCCAGATCGCGCAGATTGTCTTTCTCCTGCACGAGCAGGCGGGCAGTCCGCCCATCACGCGAGACGATGACATTGAACGCCATGTGGGCGTTGGCAAGCACCATGGCGTGGAAATGGCTCAGTTCCTTCCAGCCCTCTTCGGTGAATTCGAGATTGTGATCCATCTTCTTCTGCACATGCGCGAGCATGTTTCGCACGATGATATCGCCAACCTGTTCGAGCTTCACACATGCGCCCATCAGTTCCTGCATCCGCAAAGCTTCAAACTCGTCGAGGTCTTTGCTTGCGAGCTTGGTGAGATAAAGCTTGATGGCAGCATGTTTCTTGTCGACCCGGTCGTCGAGGCTTGCCAGTTCGTTGATGCGCGCCTGATCCGGCTTTTCGTAGAGATCGATAATCCGGCGCAACATGACTTCAATTGTATCGCAAACGCCAACAACTTCGCGCGTTGCATTGGCGAGCGCCTGTGAAGGACGATCAAGAACGGCATTATCAAGAGCACTGTACTCTTCGACTTCAAGCGGCTGGGCGGGTGCGTTCTTGTCTGAATTGAGATGAACCAACGCTTCAGTCGCACGGAGCACCAGTCCAGACAATGGAATGCCTGCGACCATGACGATAACGTTGAACAGAATGTGGGCGTTGACCACTTGTGAAACAGGGTCGCCACCAAGGAAGCCAATCGACGGCTTAAACGTCTCAAACAGGATCAGCATGAGTAGCGAGCCAGCGCCGCGCATCAAAAGATTGCCGAGCGGTACGACTCGGGTTTCGGGTGGTGCGTTGCGGGTCAGGATCGGCGCGATGATTGACGAACCAAGATTGACGCCAAGCACCATGACCACAGCAAGTTCCGGCGTGATCAGTCCGCGCGATGCAAAAGTAGTCAGCAGGATGACACCCGCGATGCTTGAATGAAACAGCCAGGTCATCAAGGCTGCCAGCAGATAGGCGGTCACGGGATCGCTGGAGAGATAATCCACGATGACGGGCAGAAGCTCGCTCTGACGCAGTGGCTCTGTCGCCTGTCCTGTCATTTCCAGTGACATGATGAGCAAACCGATGCCGACAAGAATGCGCCCGATTTGTCGCCAGTCACGTCGCTCTGTCGTCATGAAAATGGCTGTGCCTGAAACGAGGCATAGTGGAACCAGCAATGTCAGATCGTAGCTCAGGATTTTCACAACGAGCGCCGAACCGAGTTCACCGCCGCGCACGGCCATCAGACCTGCAACGCCACTGACGATACCCGAGCCGACAAAGGAGCCGACCAGTAGCGTCACAGCTGTCGAGCTCTGTAAGGCGATAGCCAGAATAAGGCCAAATGCTATCGAAAGCAGTGGGTTCTGCATCTGATTGCGCAGGCGGCGTCGCAAACGATCGCCATAGGCACGCTCCACGCCCGTTCGCACCATGCGCGTCGCCCATAATAGGAGCGCGACT
The DNA here is from genome assembly GCF_025846885.2 of Brucella sp. HL-2. Taxonomy (NCBI): domain Bacteria; kingdom Pseudomonadati; phylum Pseudomonadota; class Alphaproteobacteria; order Hyphomicrobiales; family Brucellaceae; genus Brucella; species Brucella sp. HL-2. The sequence continues at coordinate 28,105 of NZ_JAOYTK010000009.1, forward strand.
GCACCGGCAAGATGCAAAAGGACCAGAGAACCGTTCACGGAAAAATCCTTTCGGGGTGTGAGGAGAATTGGATCTCGATTGGGTTAAGCTTACGCAACAAATAAAGAAAAAATATGTTCCGGCTAACCATATTCGTCGGAAATATGGGCCGGAAATGCTCTGAAATCAAGCGTCGCAATTGTAATGTGACAACTATATGACAGTTTTATGAACAGTGCGACTGTATGCAATCATTGTAATTCAGAGGCGTTCAGCATGTGATTAGCGGGGAGGGCCGCTTGTGTGTGATGGACTGTGTGTCTGCGCACGCCTATATATATTCGACTGGATACCATGGTTACAGCGGTTCCAGTTGCGACTGAATCGTTGAAGCCGCTGTAATTATTTTTTACGCATTATCCTACGCAAAGTCGTTTCACAGTTTTGCTGGTAATGCTTATCTGACCCGAAAGTGACAATCGTAATGCGTTTTCCGCCATCCTTTCTTGATGAGATCAGAGATCGCGTGCCGATCTCGACGCTGATCGGAACGCGCGTTTCGTTTGACCGTAAGAAGAGCAACCCGCCAAAAGGCGATTTCTGGGGCTGTTGCCCGTTTCATGGTGAGAAGACCCCAAGCTTTCACTGTGAGGACCGTAAGGGTCGTTATCACTGCTTTGGTTGTGGGGTGACGGGTGATCATTTCAAGTTCCTGACTGATCTGGAAGGTGCGAGTTTTCCCGAAGCCGTCGAGCGTGTTGCCGATATGGCCGGGGTGCCGATGCCGGCGCGTGATCCGGAAATGGAAAAGCGCGAAGCGCAGCGTGCGACGCTCTATGATGTGATGGAGCTTGCGGCGCAGTTTTTTGAAAGCCAGCTACAAAGTGCGTCGGGCGCGAAGGCGCGCGCTTATTTGCGCGATCGCGGTCTTTCGAGTGCGACGCAACAGACATTCCGCATCGGCTATGGTCCGGAATCGCGCAATGCGCTCAAGGAATTTCTGGCAGCCAAAGGCATTTCGAAAGAGCAGATCGAGGCTTGCGGTCTTGTCGTTCATGGCGAGGGCATCGCTGTTTCCTATGATCGCTTCCGTGATCGCATCATGTTTCCAATCGAGGATTTGCGTGGACGTATCATCGCTTTCGGGGGGCGTGCGCTTTCCGCTGATGCGCCTGCGAAATATCTGAATTCCCCGGAAACTGAGCTCTTCCATAAAGGTCGCGTGCTTTATAATGGCCTTCGTGCACGTAAAGCCTGCCAGCCGCAGGGTGGCGAGCCAGCCAAGCCCATTATCGCGGTTGAAGGTTATATGGATGTGATTGCTCTGGCGCAGGCGGGCATTCATCAGGCGGTGGCTCCACTTGGAACGGCGCTGACTGAAGAGCAGCTTGAACTGTTGTGGCGCATCAGCCCCGAGCCGATCCTGTGTTTTGATGGTGATGGAGCAGGTGTTCGTGCGGCACATCGTGCTGCCGATCTTGGACTGCCCACTTTGCAGCCGGGAAAATCCTTGCGCTTTGCGATGCTTCCCGAAGGACAAGACCCGGACGATCTGGTTAAGGCTGAAGGCCCATCAGCTTTTTATTCTGTTTTGCGTGATGCCAGGCCGCTGGTTGACATGATCTGGACACGCGAAACGGCAGCGGGAGTATTTGATACGCCTGAACGCCGTGCGGAACTGGAAGCGCGCTTGCGTGAAATCACCACTCGCATCGCAAATGAGGACATTCGACGCCATTATAGTCAGGAAATGCGTGACAGAGCGCAGGCATTTTTCGGGCAGAGGCGGCAAAATAATGGCGGAAATGCGTTTAATCGCGACAAAGGCAAGGGCCGTGGTCCGCAGGCTGGTGGTCGCAACGGTAACGCAGTTGGCGGGCGTCTGGCTTTTTCGGACAGCCTGACACGGTCCAATATGGTCAAAGGCCGTAATGCGCCTCTGCGTGAAACTGCAATTGTGTTGATGTTGCTCAATCATCCGCGCCTGATCGAAGAAGACTTTGAAACAATGGCGGCGCTCGATCTCGAGCATGACGCTTTGAAGGTTCTGCATCTGGCGATGCTCGACGTTCTGGCATCGGATCATGTCGACGATGGTTTCGCGATGCGCAAGGCGCTGGTCGCAGCCGGACATGGCGAACTGATCGAAACGCTGGAAGCTGTTGTCCGACGCACGCGGGAATGGACGGCCACGTCGCAAGCAGCGGAAGATGACGTCCGCGAAGCATTAAAGCAGGCGCTTCACTTGCATCAGCGCGCGCGCACCCTACATAGGGAACTGCGCGCTGTTGAAGCATCGCTTGATAGCGATGAAACGGGCGAAATTTTCGCACGGCTTATTGATATTCAAAAACAGATCGCTCAGGCAGAAGCTACCGAAGCCCTTATCGACGGTTTTGGACTTTCCTCAGGACGCGCATCCGGCGGTTCGTAACCGCACTCAAGTGAGGCACTCATGGTGCCCGAATCACTTTGAATCGCTTAAGGACTCGAAACTGCCGGAAATGGTGGGTTTCGTGAATCTTTAGCGGCTTAAAGGCGTGAGAACGCGCCGCGACAATAAATGATTCGCTTTTTAGACCCGAATCAGGTGAGTCGCTCTTGACGTGGGCCAGAAATGACGGAATCACGACAGTTCGAGCAAGGATTAAAGAACTGATATTGATAAACGTTCCTTAAGTGGACTCCTGAAATTAGCCTTGATGGGCAACAGTCAAAGACCGGGCGGGCCTTAAAGGCGACCATTGATCCCGGATCTACCCACAAGAATTTGGAGACGGCAGGATCGGTTAATGACGGCACGGTTAATTCGGCATTAACACGAAATCAGCTATTCGCAGAATCAACAGTTAAACGGCGCTCTCGCAAAACCGTTTGACCACTCTATATATCTTAGACGCGACCGGTGTCGCCTGGAGACGAGCAATATGGCAACGAAGGCTAAGGAAAACGAAGAAGCCGAAGTCGAGCGCGAAGGTGCGACCGACGGGCCGCTTCTCGACCTTTCTGACGATGCTGTCAAGAAGATGATCAAGCTTGCGAAGAAGCGCGGCTACGTCACTATGGACGAGCTGAATGCCGTGCTGCCTTCCGAAGAAGTGACATCTGAGCAGATCGAAGACACCATGTCCATGCTATCGGACATGGGTATCAACGTGGTTGAAGACGACGAGCAGGAAGCTGATCGCGACGACAGCAACGATGATGATACGGAAGAAGGCGGCGATCTGGTCGAGACGACCGGCACTGCTGTTGCCGCTACCACGACTAAGAAAGAACCGACTGATCGTACGGATGATCCTGTGCGCATGTATTTGCGTGAAATGGGTTCCGTCGAGCTTCTGTCGCGCGAGGGCGAAATCGCCATCGCAAAGCGTATCGAAGCCGGTCGCGAAACGATGATTGCCGGGCTTTGTGAAAGCCCGCTGACCTTTCAGGCCATTATTATCTGGCGTGAACAGCTGAATGAATCCAACATTCTGCTGCGTGAAATCATTGATCTCGAAACCACTTATGCTGGCCCAGAAGCCAAGCAGGCACCAATTGTTGAACGTGTGGAAGAAGAAAAGCCACGCGACGACAAGTCTGTGCGCCGTTCGCGTGACGACGACGACATTACCAATGTCGGCGGCGATATGCCTGCGGAAGAAGAAGAGGAAGACGAGGACGAAGCCAACCTGTCGTTGGCGGCTATGGAAGCCGAGCTGCGCCCGCAGGTTATGGAAACGCTTGATCTTATCGCTGACACGTACCGCAAGCTGCGTAAGTTGCAGGATCAGCAGGTTGAAAGCCGTCTGGCTGCAACTGCCGATCTGTCTTCGAGCCAGGAGCGCCGCTACAAGGAACTGAAAGATCAGCTGATCAAGGCTGTGAAGTCGCTGTCGCTGAACCAGAACCGTATTGAGCAGCTGGTTGAGCAGCTTTATGACATCAACAAGCGTCTCGTCCAGAACGAAGGTAAGCTGTTGCGTCTTGCTGAATCCTTCGGCGTCCGTCGCGAAGAGTTCCTGAAGGAATATCAGGGCCACGAACTGGATCCGAAATGGGTCGACCGCGTCAGCACTCTGTCGGCGCGTGGCTGGAAGGAATTTGCAGCCAAGGAAGAACGTGCGATTGATCGTCTGCGTTCGGAAATTCAGATGCTGGCCACTGAAACTGCGATTTCGATCGGCGAATTCCGCCGTATCGTCAATCAGGTTCAGAAGGGCGAACGCGAAGCAACCATCGCCAAGAAGGAAATGGTAGAAGCCAACCTTCGTCTCGTTATCTCGATTGCCAAGAAGTACACCAATCGTGGCCTTCAGTTCCTCGATCTTATTCAGGAAGGCAATATCGGCCTGATGAAGGCGGTTGATAAGTTTGAATATCGCCGTGGTTACAAGTTCTCGACCTATGCGACATGGTGGATTCGTCAGGCAATCACACGTTCGATTGCTGACCAGGCCCGTACCATCCGTATTCCGGTGCACATGATCGAAACGATCAACAAGATCGTTCGTACATCACGCCAGATGCTGCATGAAATCGGTCGTGAGCCTACGCCGGAAGAACTGGCAGAAAAGCTGGCCATGCCGCTTGAAAAAGTGCGCAAGGTTTTGAAGATTGCGAAAGAGCCGATCTCGCTCGAAACGCCAGTGGGTGATGAAGAAGATTCACATCTCGGCGATTTCATCGAAGACAAGAACGCGCTTCTTCCAATCGATGCAGCCATTCAGGCAAACCTTCGCGATACGACGACCCGTGTTCTGGCATCGCTTACGCCGCGTGAAGAACGCGTACTGCGCATGCGTTTCGGTATCGGCATGAACACTGACCACACACTTGAAGAAGTCGGTCAGCAGTTCTCGGTAACACGCGAACGTATTCGTCAGATTGAAGCGAAGGCGCTGCGCAAGCTCAAGCATCCGAGCCGTTCGCGCAAGCTGCGTTCGTTCCTTGATAGCTAAAGCATGTCGCCCGGAGCCGGAAACGGTTTCGGGCGATGTTCTTAAATAAAAAGAGAGGGAGCGACATGTCCTTTTTGAAGCGTCTTTTCGGTGGTGGTTCCACCGAAGAAACTCCAGCAACGCCAAAAGAAGCTGGGCGTCTGGAGTACAAGGAATTTCTGATTATCGCGACGCCTTATAGCGAAGGTGGACAGTATCAGGTCTGTGGTGTGATTTCCAAGACGATCAACGGCGAGCTGAAAGAACACCGCTTTGTTCGCGCAGATCGTTGCCCCGGTATCGAAGATGCTGCGAGCATTTCTCTGAACAAGGGCCGCCAGATCGTCGATGAGCAGGGCGAAGCCATTTTCCGCTAAGCCGTCAGCAACAAAATTGAAAAAGCCGCGCATCAAAAATGCGCGGCTTTTTATTTTGATTTGTCAGTGCGGGTGGCAGATGAAGCCGACCATTTTTCGGACGACTGGCAAAATAGCCAGCAGAACCGGAAAGGCGATGAGCCATGAAAGAACCCATGAGGTCATCCAGCTTGATGCAAGCTCAGGATGGCTAAAGCCAAGGTTTTTTGTGGTTGCGATCAGTGAGACGACGAATGTCATCATGATCGAGAGAATGAAAGGCATCACAATAGATGCATAACGCGCTGGCAGTTTTCTGCAGCGAGTGCCTTCAAACTGAGACATGTGTATTCCTGAATATTATGCGGGAAACGTGCAACGAAACATCAAAAATGGATAGCCGTTCCCTGCTAAATTGATGCGTTGCCTAACGTAAGACGCTTACGGTCATAAGGATGACGAGGGTTCTTTAACCCAAGAATACTCAGCATTCAATAGCGAAGGGCGGCGATTTGCCCATGCCACTAAGCTCGTAATTGCTCTATATGCTGCGGCATGGATAAGAAACCCTTTTGGCAAACCAAATCACTTGAGCAGATGACTCGCAATGAGTGGGAAAGCCTGTGCGACCGGTGTGGTCAGTGCTGCCTGCATAAATTGCTGGATGACGATACCGAGCAGGTTTACTGGACAACGGTTGCCTGCACGCTGTTGGACGCGCATAGCTGCAAGTGCAGCGACTATCCCAACCGCCGCAAAACTGTGCCCGATTGCGTGTTTCTGACGCCGGAAATTGTCTATGAGGTTAACTGGCTGCCGGCAACCTGTGCTTATCGCCTTGTTGCGGAAGGTGCAGATCTTTATTGGTGGCACCCGCTCGTTTCTGGTTCACCCGACACAATCTATGAAGCCGGTGTTTCCGTTCGTGGCAAGGTGACAGCGTTTGATCACGAATTGGCGGATGAAGAAGAATATCTCGAACACATGGTTCCGTTGGATTACAGCGGTTCCAGTTAATATTAGATCGTTGGAACCGCTGTAACTATTTGTTTTTAGGCATTTCCGAACACAAAACCGGTTCCCACTTTTGCTGGAAATGCTTTAGAGCGCGTTTCGATCTGATTGGATCAGATCGGTGCTATTGGGGACATTAATTAAGTTTAATGTTCTTCCGTCAGTATTTCCCAACAACCTAATCTTTTTTACCAAGTGCTTGTTTTATAATATTTTTTCGCATGTTCTTTTGCAGCGGTGTATAGCGGTGTTTACCAAGCTGAATGCGGTATGAACGTGAACTTGGCTTTGCGTTCATATTCGCTACGCTACTTATCGGATGTCTCGGGTGAGGATCACCTGACAAAAGTTCGAAAGGGTTTCAAGATGTCCGCAATTTCGCTCAAGTCGTTCGTTGTCACTACGGCAATTGGCTTTGCTGCTGTCTTCACCGCTGGTGCTTCAGCAAATGCTGCATCGCCTGCATCAACTCCTGCGGTCAGCACTGCAGCGCATTCCCCTGTGGTAAATATTGACTATCGCGGAAATCGCCATCATGCCCGTCCGCCCCGTCGCGGCCCGGCCTGTTCGGTTGAAGGTGCAAAGATGAAGGCGCATCGCATGGGTATCCGTAACGCACGCGTTGTCTATCGCGGGAAATCGGTTCAGGTCCGTGGCTTCCGCCAAGGCCGCCCAACTGGCGTTGTGTTCGCCAATGTACGCGGTTGCCCTATTATCCGCTAATTGCAGCCGGATTGAATAAAAGCCAACCTGAAAACTCAGGTTAGCTTTTTTGTTAGCTAAGACTGGCAAAATAAAGGGGCGAATGATCGCCCCTTTATGCTGTCGTTATTCCTTGATTTCGAAAACGACGTTAACTGAGACATCGTAGCTATTCTCACCTGCAGCGACAGGAACCGAATCCTGAGGTGCGGCGGCTGCCATCATCTTGGCCTGACGCGCGATTGGCATCGGCATAGGCGCGCGGCTCTGTTCGTTGATTTCAACAACGCGACCTAGGCCAACGCCTGCTGCATCGGCAAGTGTCTTAGCCTTAGCAATTGCATCCGCTACGGCGCGCTTGCGCGCTTCGTTGATGGTGGCTGCCGGATTGTCATTGACGAAGGTGAGATCGCCACCCTGATTGACGCCGAGTGTCACTGATTCATCGAGTACATTGCCGACCTTGTCCAGATCGCGCACACGTACGGTCAGGCTGTTGGAGACGCTGTAACCACTGATCTTAGGCTCTTTCAGGCCGTTCTTGTCGTCTGGGTAGACGTAGCGTGGCTGAATGTTGATGCCGCTCGTCTGGAGGTCGCGCTCCTCGACTCCAGCCTTCTTCATCGCGTCCAGCACCTTGGCCATTGCTTCGTTGTTGGCTGTCATTGCTTCGCGTGCAGTTTCGGCATCGCGCAAGACGGTAAGGTTGAGAATGGCCATGTCCGGCGCAGAGTTCATCTTACCTTCACCGGTCACCGCAATACGCGCGGTCTGCTTCGTCATCTGATTCTCCTGCGCTGCGGCTGGCAAAGAAAGTGCGCCTGCGAGCATGATTGCCGAAAATGAGGTAGCAAGAAGGGTAGTAGCGCGATTGTTCATAAAATCTCCTGTAGAGAATGTTGAGGTAGCTTGTGCAAAGCAGTCTCCATGAGAGGCCATTTCTGCTTTGTCATTGATGTATTTAAGTTCCCTCTAAAGCAAAACGCCACGTTATCTGACTTGAAATGCAGTTAAATTGCAACCGAGCGCTTCAAGTTCGATGAATCGTGCCTTGAGTTGCATGCATGACAATCGAATATGTGCGCATTAGGGCAACTCGTGCAATTGACAGCTTGTGTCCCGTCTTTCTTTAGGGTAGGTGCTGTGTTGCGTGGGGCCTGTAGCTCAATTGGTTAGAGCCGGCGGCTCATAACCGCTTGGTTGGGGGTTCGAGTCCCTCCGGGCCCACCATTTCTTCCAGAAGTTTGTTCTGTCGTTGCTGTCGGTATGGATGGCTATCAAGCCTTTGTCCTTGACGTGCTTAGTGAAGATAAAACACGCAGAAACAGCGTTTGCGACCTCTGCATTCCCGGTTTCAGAATATTTGAATAGTGTTGATCACAGCTCGTCCGATTTGTCGTTGAAATGTCGAGCGGACGCGCTTTTTCATGCGCGAAGTTCATTCAGCCGCGACCTTTTTTCCTGTTCAACAAGTTTTTAGGAGTCTGTTAAGGAAATAGTAACGCAATGAAACAATTTTTTATGCCACGTGATTGGTGACATTATGGAGGTTTCAGGCAATGACTAAAAAGACAACCACTGTTGCGTTGGCGCTTGCAGGGTTGGTGGCGAGTTCTCTCGCGGCTTCGGCTAAAACGAGTCATATTGGTGAGTTCAGGGATTGGGGCGTTTATCAAAACACCCAGCTGCCCGGCAACAAATGCTATGCTTTGACCGTGCCGTCGAGTTTTCTTCCGGCAGGCGTTCGGCATGGCGATAATTTCATTATTCTTTCCAAGTCGGGTGCGAGCTATAGCCCGCAGCTTGTGATGGGGTATGATCTGAAAGCGGATAGCACCGTAAAGGTAATGGTTGACGGAGCGCAGTTTCCCTTCTTCAGCGAAGGAAACCGGGCATGGGCGCAGAACGTCGGTGATGAGGCACGCATCGTCAGCGCCATGCGGTCTGGCCGTACTGTCAATGTGCAAGCCACATCGGCACGTGGCACGCAAACCCGTTACACATTTTCGCTGATGGGATTGTCTGCATCGCTTCAGCGCGTTGATCGCTGCTGAGCGTAACAAACATGGAAAAATGAAGCCCCGCCATAGGGCAGGGCTTCATTCTGTCGGTCTGATTACGGGGCTTTTGTTAGGAAAGCCACTGCTGGTGTTTGTACCAGTCATCGATATCCGATTTTACACGGTCCTTAGCGATGCCGTAACGTTCCTGAATCATGCCTTCCAACTGCTCGCGTCGGCCATTAATCTGGTCGAGATCATCATCGGTGAGCTTACCCCACTGTTCCTTGACCTTACCCTTAGCCTGCTTCCAATTGCCTTCTACGCGATTCCAGTCCATTGGATTTCCTCCGTTCTGGTTGTTGTGACTAGTTAACGCGCGGGATGCCGATTGGTTTCAGATTTTTTGGCCAGAATCAGTGCTTTTAATGGTCTAGGCCGGTTTTAGGCTTTGCTGAATGGCGCTTAAAGCCCGAGGAATTTGAAAGGTTTTGCGTCCTTGAAATCCTTGTTCACAACACCGGAAAAAATATTTCGCTGATCGGGACCAAGGTCGAGCTTCTGTACTTTTCCCTTATCGGCAGAGAAGTCTACCGTGTTCAGATCGACCCAGAAAACGTTAGGCGTCAGAGCCGATTCAAAGAAATAGAGCTTACGCTTTTGATCCGAAACAGTGCGCCAGCGTGTCGACGAGATGTTCGGCTCGTCTGGTGTTGTGATGCCGAACGGAACCGATGCGTTACGGATAACGCCGAAAACGCTCGCAAGCGCTTCAACAGGTTCTTCCGATTTTGGTACGGCATTCACATAGAAGGCGGCACGTGTGAAGCGATCAGATGCCCGGTTCGTACCCGGTAACATGACCGTTCCACCGATCTGCGACCAATAAGAGTGCAGCGCAAGCTGTTCGTCGAATGTCGGGGAATTGGTCATTACCTGATATTCACGGCTGTGATGGATGACCTGCTTTCCGTCGATATATTCGAAGATCGCACTATCGCCTGACGCATCCGATATTGACAGGTGAAGGGTCGCGAGCCGGTCCTGGCCGGGCACATTGTCTGTCACGATCGTGAATGGATTGGTGCTGAGTTCCTTGACCGCTTCGTCAACGGTGGCAAAGTTATCGAGCACATATTGTGCCCAGGCTGCAATGGAAAGGCCAGGGCTGGTTCCATCATATTTCGGATATTCGGATTCGACCAGCCAAAGCACATTGGCAACGAGGCCGGCTTCGTTCATCCCATCGGTTGTCGAAATATCGTAGCCGGAGGAAATCACGCTGCCATATTTGGACGTCCAATTGATGGAATTGGACCCAGCCTCGCCATTGCGGTCCATGCCGCGCGGGAAAATCCAGAGATTGGTGCCGACATCGACCTTCCAATCCATGGAACGCGCCGTTATCACCTGATCATTGGCTCCAAGATAAACCACCCGTGTGCAAGCTTCAGCGACGGGTGCAGCAAACATGCTGAATGCGACAAGTGCGCTCGTGCACGCGGCTGCAAAGGACTTCTTCAGAATAGCCATTGGTAACCCCCTAGGTGAAACGGCCTACACATTCATCATCATGAGCGCTTCGTTTTATGGCTTGGTGTGAAGCTGCCACTGCACTCAATCTGTATTTATCTTTCGCCGCCATAGCCGCGGCGCTTCCAATCTACCAGCGGCATAATGTCGGGCGGACCGCCGCCTGCTTCGTACCAGGAGTCAACCGCCCAGCGCTCACCATCCTTGGCTTGGATAACCGCTGTCCAATGAGGATAGCGCCCATCGAAAAAGCTGCCGCGTGCGGTTTTGCGCACAGGAGCATGATGTTTCAGCCAGCCGCGAGAATCCAGATAACGGATGAAATTGTCCGTATTGGTCGATTCATCAATGCAGTCCATCTGCCCTTTGATGCGGGCCTTGCCAAACTGCATGCGAGGCTTGTCACGAACGCCGATGGCGGCTGTACTGCGCTGTTCAAATAAAGCGACTGCTGCTCGAAGAGCTTTGCGTTCGGCGGCAGGAGACTGCGCGCCTTGCCGCATGAGATTTTGTATGCGGCGTAGATCCTGATCGGATAGCGTTACCTTGGTCTTGTAGTAGCACTCGTAGCCGTGACAGACCCGGAAAGTCTGGGCCTCGGCCGTTGGTAAGGCTACGAAGAGTGTCAACGCTGTGAGGGCTATCGAAAGAGATTTCATTCGAAAGATCAGCTCGATTTCTGGTTTGTAAATAGAAGCGACGGTTCGAGCCGCTCTATTCCCTGATATGGATTGGCATGGATTGCGAGAATCCAAAGACAAAATGCTGCCGTGATCGAATAGATTACCATGGCTTTGACGCCAGCACTTACCCTGTCTGCATGGGTGGCTGCGATGGTGATGATGGTCAGGATCGTCAGCGAAAACAGCAGATACCATTTATACATGTCAACTGATGTCGAGCCGACAGAGAGGCGCGTATTGCGGGCATCCTGCAATTCGTCAAAGTCATGCACGAGCTGCGATATTATCGGCGACGGAATGTCAGTCTTCGCAAGCTTCACGATCTCGCGGCGTATATTCTGCAATGCAATTTCAACGGAATGCACAGGCGCGATGTTGCTGTTTCCAAGCCACTCGTCTTTGACGACTGCAGTGCGGTATTCAGAAAGAGATGCCACAAGTACTGGGGCATTCAGAATGTCGGGGCTTGCGGCTCCAATCAGCCGCGAAATGGATGATCGTTCTTCGCTCGTTGCCTGATCAGCTTTTGAGTTGGCCGTCCAAATATCGGCGGCAACAAACCCCAATGAAAGTGCCCATGCCGTCGCTATGGTGCTGATGAAAGCGCCAATCGGGATGGACAGAATATCATGATTGGCATGATGGGACAGAATGTGAAGCGCAAAGCGACCAACGAAGTAGACGGCAACGCCGAGGACCGCGAAAGTCACAAAAGAAAGATAAACGGATAGTTCAAATATGTAATTCATCCCGCGCCCAACGCCCCGCTAATTCAAGTAGATGACGAAAGCAGATCCATGTTGTGAATGGTTACTGTCAAAATCATCAAGCCTGTTCAGATAGTTGAGGCCATATCACCCAATCTTGCAAGCATGAAATCGTGACACATTATTTCTTGCTAAACAAAGAGCTTCCGTTCGATCCGTGTGGATAAGGTTTCCTACTTAGAGAAAAACAAAAGCCGCCGGAACAATCCAGCGGCTTTAGAGCGATTCCGGTTGCAGTTGAATAGTTGGGACCGCTCTAACCATTTGTTTTTACGCGTTATCAGATGCGAAAATTGCTTCGCACTTTTGCTGGAAACGCTTTACAATACGTAAACCGGATCAAAATTGGACGGAGAGACCGATCACTGGGCCATGTTGTGTTACGTCATACTTGAACTTTTCGACGCCATCATTGTCCCGGTAGTCCTGATAGAGTGCGCGATAACCAACGCGCCATGTGGTCGGGACGTCGAATAACAAAGTGCGGTAGCCAAGGTAAATCTGGCCGTTAGCGCTGAGCTTGGTACCTGCACCAAAGCCGCCAATGTCGGCTTCAGCAAAGATGTTCCAGCGGTCATTGATGTCGTAGAAAACGCGGGTTCCGATAAATGGATCGGTCCAGTCTGCTTTGCGAGAGGCGCTGAATGGTCCGACATTGACCTGGGCCTTGATCTCTGTCCAGCGCACCCCTACGGTCGGTTCAATGGCAAAAATTCGCTGCCCGCCGAAAAGCGTTGTGCCGTCCAGTTGCTGTTCATAAAGGCGATAGTAGACACCACCTGAAAGCGTCGTCGACTTGATATCCATGTCGAGCTGTTCGTCGCGAATGTCGGCATCCTGACTGGTTTTGGTATATTGGCCGTCAAAATAAACGCCGAATTTGCCGTTCGTTACTTCGATATTGCCCATAAGACTCATATCGAGATTGTCCAGAATATCCCTGAACGGTACGTCTACATTCGTGCTCAATCCAAGCAGCCCGGCTTTACCATTCAATGATGCGCCCCAGACATAAGGGCTGAAGATAACGCGCCAGCGCTGTTGGTCCTGAATTTCTGTCTGCACAGGAGGAGGTGCGATAATGTCTGCCGCGTGCGATGCGCCTGCTGCCGTTATTATAAAAGAAGTAGCTAATATAATATTTCGAAAAGTAGTGCTCAGTAAATTTTTACTATCGGAGCGCGAATTGTTTCTGATCACGGCGTTGTCCCCTCGGAACCTAATTTAGAAACATATAAAAGACCCGACCTATAAAGGCATAATCAATGATTATGTTAATCATCGCAAGAAATAAACGGAAAAATGAAGGCAATTCAGAGGTTTTGTCTGTTGACTTTGCTTTAGCGTGGTCGCTCTATTCGCCAGCGATTGGATTAATGAATGTTTCTGGCTTCTGAGAATGTCGCCGAGCTCCCCAAGTGGCTGCATTTATCAATCCAGACAATCTAATTTTGTGATGAGGTTTATCATGCAAAAGAATTGGTCTATCTGGAAATCTTCCTGCCGGGTGTTGGCTCGTGGTGCAGCGATTGCGGCGCTTGCTTCAGCGCTCACCATTCCACAGGCAGCACAAGCCTGCACCAGCTTTGTACTGCCTACCACAGATGGAAGCATCGTCTATGGGCGCACGATGGAGTTTGCGTTCCCGATCGATTCACAAATGATCGTGCTTCCTCGCAATTTCGATATCGCGGCCACGCCAGCTGACGGCAAAACGGCCAAGACCTGGAAAGCCAAGTATGCGGCTGTTGGCATGAATGCCTTCGGCGTTACAGCACTTGCTGACGGCATGAACGAGAAGGGGCTGACTGGCGGCGTTCTCTATTTCCCTGACTTTGCCGGCTATGCGGACCCGGCAGAAGCAAAGGCTGAAAACAGTCTCGCCCCGTGGGATGTCCTGACCTGGGCGCTTACGAATTTTGCAACGGTTGCCGAAGTGAAAGAAGCGCTCAACGATATTTCTGTCGTGACCGTTATTCAAAAGAACATGGGCATTGCGCCCCCGCTGCATTACACACTTCATGATTCAAGCGGCGCTTCGATTGTTATCGAACCTGTCGATGGCAAGCTGAAGGTCTATGATAATCCGCTGGGCGTGATGACCAACTCGCCTTCATTTGATTGGCATATGACCAATCTGCGGAATTACGTCAAACTCTCTCCGAACAATGCCAAGCCAGTGAAAATTCTCGGCGCTGAAATCAAGCCGCTCGGCGAAGGCTCGGGCATGCTGGGTATTCCGGGGGATACCACCCCTCCGTCGCGCTTCGTGCGGGCGAGTGCTTTTGTTCTTTCGGCAAAGCCTGTTGCAAGCGGCCCTGAAAGCGTGCGACTCGCCGAGCATATCGTGAACAATTTCGATATCCCGAAGGGCTGGATCGAAGAGCCGAACACGCCTGCTGAATATACCCAGTGGAGCACAATCGGCGATCTGAAGAACCAGGTCTATTACGTAAAGACGTATGACGATCCGGTTCTGCGCGGTGTTGCTTTCAAGGATCTTGATCTAGATGGCAAGGACATGGTCACGATTCAGATGCACCCGAAGCTTGAGCCTGCCTCACTGATTGAGAAAAAATAGGCTTACAGCGGTTCCAGTTAAGACTGAATCGTTGGAACCGCTGTAACTATTTGTTTTTACGCATTTGCCTCACGCAAAACCGCTTCGCACTTTTTGCTGAAAATGCTTTAGTTCTCGTTGAAACAAAGGGCGACCCGAGAGGTCGCCCTTTTGCCTTTGTCAGGGAACGTCGTCGTAGCCAACGACGCCGCCTTCATTTTCCATATTTGCAATGCGCTTTGATTCAGAGCGATTGAATTTCAGCCTCACGCCAAGTCCGCCGCCATTCTCCCATATGAACTGCGCACCAACTTTCTCGAGCGTATCCTGCAGGGTTTGAATCTGCTCATCGGACGGAGAGCCGATCTTTCGTTCAAAATGCTCGATTATCTTAGCATCAATGCCCGAAAGCTGGGCTAGCCGCTCCCGCGTGAATTCCACCAGTGCACGTGCAGCGCGGCATTGCGGTCCTGTTATCATGGCAATCGTCCTCTTCATTCCAGATGAGTTCTGACGATAAGTCTATGACAAATCGCGATAATTGCCATGTGACGTTTTGCTGAAAAGTTGCGCCCTCTTGATCGATCACGCAATCTTGAGCTTTGCTTTTTTTCGTGAACAAAATTTGGCCACGATCTTCCTTGTCCCCGATCCGTCCGCTTCTTACATAAGCTATTGCGCCGCAGGAGAAGCGCCGTCGGCCCAGCGCATTGTCGGACCGGTAGTTCAGCCTGCCTCATAAACATAAAAGACAATGGTTCGCGATGACCACTTATAAGTATTTCATTTGGCCTGCATTTTTCACGGTCATTGGACTTCTCTGCGCTCTCTGGCTTGGATACTCGACGACTGGCACTGTTGGAGGCATGGTTTCTGTCTTCATCATTTGTGCGGTGTTGAGTGTGCTAGAAATCTCCCTTTCATTCGATAATGCCATCGTTAATGCGCGCATCCTGCTCGATATGACGCCTGAGTGGCAGCATCGGTTTTTGACCTGGGGTATCATTATTGCCGTCTTCGGCATGCGTATCATCTTTCCGCTCGCAATCGTTGCGGTTGCCATGTGGACAGATCCGATTTCGGCGCTGAAACTCGCTATATGGCAGCCAAATGAATATGCGCGGGTGATCGCGGAATCCCACACAGGTATCGCAGCCTTTGGCGGCACATTCCTGCTGATGGTCGGCATGAAATACTTCTTCGATGTCGAAAAAGACGTGCATTGGGTCAAGATCATTGAGAGCCGCATGTCAAAATTCGCATCGGTTCAAGGCGTTGAAATCGGCGTTGCCATCGCGCTGATCCTGTTCTTCTCCTATCAGCTCGATGCCGAGCATTCGCAC
Source organism: Brucella sp. HL-2 (assembly GCF_025846885.2). Classification (NCBI taxonomy): domain Bacteria; kingdom Pseudomonadati; phylum Pseudomonadota; class Alphaproteobacteria; order Hyphomicrobiales; family Brucellaceae; genus Brucella; species Brucella sp. HL-2. The sequence continues at coordinate 43,967 of NZ_JAOYTK010000009.1, forward strand.
ACATTCCTGGTCGCGGCGCTGTTCGGCCTGTTGACCTTTCTGGCCGTTGAAGGCTTAGGCGAGGTGCTGGATGCTTCGCAGGAACAGGTGGATATGGTCCATCGCGGCGGTCTTGGTGCCTTCATCTATCTTGAAGTGCTTGATGCCAGTTTCTCGTTCGATGGTGTTATCGGTGCCTTTGCACTGACGACTAATCTCTTCGTTATCGCGATTGGCCTTGGCATTGGTGCGTTCTATGTTCGCTCGCTCACCATCATGCTGGTCGAGCGCAAGACACTTGGTCAGTATCGCTATCTTGAGCACGGCGCATTTTACGCCATCCTGGTGTTGGCCGTGATCATGTATGTGCAGACGCTGGTGCACATTCCGGAAGTCATCACCGGCTTGATCGGCGCTGTGCTAATCGGGCTCTCTCTTGTGTCCTCGATCCGCTTCAACAAGAATAATCCGGAGTGGCAGAAAGAGGCAGATGAGGCCGCGCTGCATTAAAGCCCGGGGTTAAAAGCCACTAAAAGGCGGCTTCGAGCCGCCTTTTTTGTTTTTTACGCATTATCCTACGCAAAACCGCTTGGCATTTTTGCTGGCAATGCTCTCTTGACCGAATCGAAAGAGTTAGCGAGCCTTGATGCGCTTATGGTGCTATCGCCAGAGCATATCAGCATATGCCGCAAGTCTCGAAAAGATTGCGGCTGCGACTTTTCTGGAGAGGGGTCTTCCATGGTCGTTACTCGTTTGAGCAAGACCGCATTCGTTGCGGCAATCGCCTTCTTCGCCACACTCGTTTCTTTTGGCAATATTACCGACTACGGCAGTAATTTCGCATTCGTGCAGCATGTTCTGCTCATGGATACGATTTTCCCCGACGCGACGATCAAATATCGCGCCATTGACAGCAATTTCCTGCACAATGCCGGGTACATTTTGATCATTGCCGCTGAAACTGTGACGGCTATCCTATGCTGGATTGGAGCATTTGCGATGCTCGGCCGTCTGGGTGGTGATGCCGGTAGTTTCAATCGCTCCAAGAAATGGGCGATTGCCGGTCTCTCACTGGGCTTTCTTGTCTGGCAGGTTGGCTTCATGTCGATTGGTGGCGAATGGTTCGGCATGTGGATGTCATCCACATGGAACGGTATTGAATCCGCGTTCCGCTTCTTCATCACCATCATTGCCGTGTTGATTTATGTCGTTCTGCCTGATGGCGAGATCGAAAAATAATCAGAGCAAATGCGATGCAAGGGCGGGTTGATTGATGAACTCAACGCCCGCCTTTTGCATTTTCTCAAGCATGGCATTGATAGAGCCGCCTATGTCGATACCGCGACAGGCATCAAGCCGAACACGCACCTGAAAGCCATGTGAAATTGCGTCGAGTGCGGAATAGGCAACGCAGAAATCAGTGGCTAGTCCTGCGAGTGTCAGAGAACTGATATTGCGTTCGCGCAGATACCCTGCGAGGCCGGTCGGGGTCTGGTGATCGTTCTCAAAAAATGCCGAATAGCTGTCGACGCCGATGCGAAAACCCTTGCGGATAACCAGTTGCGCACGCGTCCATTGCAGATCAGGGTGAAAATCCGCGCCATGGGTGCCTTGAACGCAATGATCCGGCCATAATGTCTGCGGACCATAGGCCATATCGACTGTGTCGTAAGGCTGTTTACCCGGATGGCTTGTTGCGAAGCTGGAATGGCCTGCCGGGTGCCAGTCCTGTGTCAGAATGACATGCTCACTCTCATCGATCAGCCGGTTGATTGCGGGAAGAATTTCATCGCCTTTATCGACGGCAAGTGCGCCGCCGGGGCAGAAATCATTTTGCACATCAACGACGAGGAGGGCGTGACCAATCATAAAATGCTCCTGACTGCTTTGAGCCAACTATAGTCAGCAGCGCAGGCCCATACCAGCGAATATCCATGTTCTGGTATTACATTGTCTTTGGTGCTACCGACCAATTTTGTTGAGAGCGTATCCGGAAAATTGTTTCACATTTTTCGCAATAAGCTCTGAGGCCACAGGGGATAATCATGACGGATGTAATCACGCGCGATAGCAACGGAGCGCAGCTGAATGACGGCGATTCTGTTACGCTGATTAAGGATTTGAAGGTCAAAGGCACGTCAACCACGCTCAAGCGCGGTACGCTGGTCAAAGGTATTCGTTTGACCGGAAACCCGGATGAAGTTGATTGCAGCACCAAGCAGGTCAAAGGCCTTGTGCTGCGCGCTGAATTTCTGAAGAAAGCTTAAAGCATTTCCAGTAAAAGTGCGCAGCGCCTATGCGGAAAAATCAGTCCAGTGGACTGATTTCCGATCCTGCTTCGATGCATCGGATAAGGCGTAAAAAAGTGAGCGTTTCCTTCGTTAAGTCAAAAATGGAAACGCTCTACGCATCAATTTCGACACGACCACGTGGGCGGCTGCAGCAGGCGAGAATATAGCCTTCAGCGATTTCGTCATCGCGAATGCCGCCATTATGCGTCATCTCGGTTTCCCCACCGACGCATTTAACTTTGCAGGTTCCGCAAATGCCGAACTCGCAGGCGCTCGGGATCTTCAATCCACCATTGCGGGCTGCAAGCAGGATAGTGTCGTTTTCTGTGCATTCGACTTCAACGCCGGAAAGGCTAAAGACGACGCTGGCTGGAGCAACCGCCGGTGCAACCGGCGCGGTTGGTGTGTTGGTGGTTGCTGCAAGTGAGGATGGCACCGGTACTGCAGAGATTTCCGTCGCAGGCTGAAAACTCTCCTGATGATAGTTGGTCATATCGAAGCCGGATTGTTCCAGCAGACCACGCACACCGTTCATGAACGGCTCTGGCCCACAGCAGAATACCTTGCGATGCAGGAAGTCAGGTGCCAGCAACTCCAGTCGTGCATGATCGATGCGGCCATGAAGGCCGAGCCAGACATGGCGCGCAGAAGACTGTTCCACGATGAAGGCAAGATGCATGGCTTCCATGCGGCCGGAAAGAAGTTCCAGTTCTTTGCGGAAGATAATGTCATCGGGGGTGCGCGCGCAGTTGATGAAGGCTACATCGGTTGCCGGTGCACAATCGAAAAGCCAGCGGGTCATTGACACCATAGGTGTGATGCCTGAACCAGCCGAAATGAACAGGTATTTCTCGCTTGGATGATTGGCGAGCGAGAAGTCGCCATTTGGACCATAGGCCTTGATCGTCATCGGCGGGCGCAGATTATCGAGCATCCAGCGGGTGCCGATGCTGTCTTTCTGTGCCTTGACCGTAACCGAAATATGATAGGGCCGTGAAGGCGTGGATGAGAGAGTATATGTGCGCAACACCGGTCCAAGCCCATCGGACCGCTCGATTGGAAGTTCGAGCGTGATGAACTGTCCCGGCGTATAGCGAAACCAGTTGTCGTCCTGTGTTTTGAAGGAGAAGGTCATAACGTCCGGCGCTTCTTCGATAGCTGAGATGCATTGAAGCATCTGCAACCTGTCGTTCCACGGCAGCATCTCGTCCAGATATTTCAGAGGCTGCATGGCCTTCTCACTTCTCTATTGCTTTATTTTAGGCGCATCTTCTTCCGAAAACCGTTTTACGCTTTTCGGGATACGCTTTTAGTTCAGGCTACGCGGCTAAGCTTTGCGGCTTCGCCTTTCAGGCGAGGCGTGATGGTGTTGGTGTACCATTCGAGGAACTGCATCACGCCGCCTTCGTGCTCGACCGAATATGGGCCGGGCTGGTAAGCGGGCGATCGGATGCCGACCGCGTTCTCTTCCACGATCTGACGATCCTGGTCGTTGGTCTGAATCCAGACATGCGTCAGCTCATCGAGGTCGTAATCAACGCCTTCAACGGCATCCTTGTGGACCAGCCACTTGGTTGTGACCATTGTTTCTTCGGCACTGATTGGCAGCACGCGGAAGGAGATGGCGTGATCCACCATCAGATGGTTCCATGTGGACGGATAGTTGAAGAGCAGCATGGCGCCGATATTGGTGTCACCAGCAACTTTATCGCTCAATGGCTTCTTAACGGCAGGCTTACCTGACATGGTATAGCTCACGGCGTCGCGTAGCAGCGGAATGCGAGTGATGCGATAGCGCCCGTCTTCCGACATGTTGAATTCAGCAGGTAGACCAATTGAAGCACAGTTTTTCCAGAGCTGGTTGATTTCCGGGTCTTCCATCACACCCTGAACGCCGGTTGCGCTAGGTGCTTCAGGATAAGTGCGGCAGAGTTCTGGATGGTTGGCCGCACAGTGATAGCACTCACGGTTATTTTCCCATACCAGCTTCCAATTACCCTTCTCGATGATTGAGCTTTCAAAGGCGACCTTGGCTTCCTTGATGTTGTGCGGTGCGAGATAAGGCTCGACAAGCGCGCGGAAGCTGTTGAAGTCAGGTGCTTCGTCAGCGAGACAAACATAGATATAGCCTGCGACAGTTTCGCAATGAACGTGCTTCAGACCGTATTCTGCCGGCTTGAAATCCGGGCCGACCTGACGGGCGAACAGCAAGCGACCATCCAGTTCATAGGTCCACTGGTGATAAGGGCAGACGAGCTTTGCTGCGGTGCCTTTTTCGGCAGAACAAATGCGCGAACCGCGATGGCGGCAGGAATTGTGGAATGCGCGAATACCGCCCTGCGCATCACGCACGATCAGGACGGGATAGGCGCCAACCTGCACAGTCATATAGGAGCCGGTCTTCGGCAGTTCGCAATCATGGCCGACGAACAGCCAGTCGCGGTAAAAGATGTTTTCCAGATCCAGCTTATAATAGTCAGGATCAGTGTAAAACTTCTGTTCCAGGCTGAAATTTGGGTCGCGCCCTGTCAAAAGCCCCAGCATTTCATTGCGAACGTCCATAGAATCGAACCTTTGTGCCGTATCAAGGTCGTGCTAACGCTGTTCTCTCAGCGACGTTTGCTCGACCGACTGTTCCCGTTGTCTTCCGAAAGCACGGCTTTTCCCGTTATCTCAATGGCTTGTCTGTTCATTCTGTTCTGTTCAGACTGGCTTCCGTTGTCATGATTCAATCACTGAAATGTTCTAAACGCGCATTGGGATGCGACATGATTTTCGCGTAAAGACGACACGCCAAAATGACGCGCTGAGAATGGTGCTGGACTTCGCAATTGTGTGAGACTCTCTGTTGTGGGATTGCCAAGAGCACTCAAAGGCAGTTACCAAACTGCGAAATATATCCTGTTTCATTCTATGGGAGGCTTAGAGGCCATGAAACGTTCAGAAATTAATGAGATTATCCGCGAGAGCGACGCTTTCATCCGCTCGTTTGGTTATATCATGCCTCCCTTTGCTTATTGGTCGCCAGAAGAGCTGAAAACACGCACTTCCAGTGATGCAAAGGCAATTCTCGACGGTCGCCTCGGATGGGACATTACAGATTACGGTCAGGGCAAATTTGCCGATCTGGGTCTGTTTCTCTTCACCACGCGCAATGGTAATGCTGAAGATCTCAAGCGTGGTGGCGGTATGCTCTATGCCGAAAAGATCATGATTTCGCGCAAGAATCAGATTTCTCCAATGCATCGTCATGTGGTGAAGGCAGAAGACATCATCAATCGTGGTGGTGGTACGCTGGTGCTTGAGCTTTTCAATTCGCGCGCCGACGGCAGCGTGGATGAAGAAACCGAGGTCACGGTCGCGACGGACGGTCGTCTGGTTACGCAAAAAGCTGGCGCGCATCTCAAGCTTGCACCAGGCGAAAGTGTGACGCTTTTGCCGGGCAACTGGCACGCCTTCTGGGGTGAGGGTGGCGACGTGCTGATCGGTGAAGTATCGACCGTCAATGACGATCTGACGGATAATATTTTCCGCGAACCGATCGGACGCTTCTCAAATATTGAAGAAAACGAGAAGCCGGTACATCTACTTGTCTCAGATTACGATAAATGGCTCTGAACCTACCGATATTCTGGCTTTGGCCGTCTGCAAATGTCACTTTTCTGCTCTTCTGGTGCTCGCGTACCTTTAGGTACGCTGCGCGCCGGTTCTCGAAAATCACCATTTTCGACAGGCTATAACCGGAATCTTCGCAGGTCTGCGATAAACGAAAAAGGACCAAATCATGAAACTGGCGATGATCGGAACGGGCTATGTGGGTCTGGTTTCGGGCGTGTGTTTTGCCGAGTTCGGCTTTCACGTCACCTGTGTCGACAAAAATCCGTCGATCATCGAGCGCTTGACCGCGGGCAAGGTCACGATTTTTGAACCGGGGCTCGATGAGCTTATGGCGCGAAATATTCGTGACGGACGGCTTGAGTTCAGTACCGATCTTGCGACCAGTGTTGCAGATGCAGATGTGATCCTGATCGCTGTCGGTACTCCGTCACGACGCGGTGATGGTGAGGCGGATTTGCAGTATATTGAAGCGGCTGCCGATGAAATCGCAGCCGCCATGAAGCCGGGTGCGGTGGTCGTCATCAAGTCGACCGTCGTTGTCGGCACCAATGCGCGTATTCGTGATCGTATCGCTGCGGCACGTCCCGGTGTCCAATTTTCGATGGTTTCAAACCCTGAATTCCTGCGTGAAGGTTCAGCAATTGAAGATTTCATGCGTCCTGATCGCGTTGTGGTCGGTGTTGACGACGAGCGCGGCAAGGCTGCTATGCAGCGGCTTTACCGACCGCTTTATCTGCGTGAGACGCCGATGGTGGTTACATCATTGGAAAATGCTGAAATCATCAAATATGCGGCCAACGCCTTTCTTGCGATGAAAGTCACCTTCATCAATCAGGTTGCTGATCTTTGCGAGAAAACTGGTGGCAATGTGCAGGAAGTTGCTCGTGCCATTGGTATGGACAACCGCATTGGTTCAAAGTTTCTGCATGCGGGTCCTGGTTTTGGCGGCTCGTGCTTCCCGAAAGATACGCGCGCGTTTGCGGCTACAGGTAAAAAATACGATGCGCCACAATCTCTGATCGAAGAAGTGATTGCGGTCAACGAGGCGCGCAAACAGTCGATGGCGGAGCGGATTGTTGCAGCTGCTCACGAGAGCGGGACTAAAACTGTTGCTGTGCTGGGCATCGCTTTCAAACCGAATACGGACGATATCCGCGAGTCTCCTTCGCTCGATATCGTGACGGCTATTCAAAAGGCGGGGATTTCCGTGCGTGCGCACGACCCAGAAGCCATGGAGGCCGCAAAATCGGTTCTGCCAGATGTAACGTGGTGCGGCTCTGCCTATGAGGCAGCACAAGGCGCCGGTGTTGTAGCACTGTTGACCGAGTGGAATGCCTACCGTGCACTTGATCTCAAGCGCCTCGCGAGTGTGATGGAAGGCAAGGTGCTGATGGATCTGCGTAACGTCTATAAGGCGGATGATGTGGTTGGCACCGGGCTGGATTATCGTTCAGTCGGGCGTGCGCTCAAAGCGTGATATTTCAAACTAGAACGCCGATCTGATATCGTCAGATCGGCGTTTTGATTTTGGGTTGGGCAGGGTGATTTAATCAGCTGCCGTAGTTCGCTTTTTCTCATTGGCAATGAGCCAGAGATTGCGAACATAAACAATCAGGCCCAGTGCCTGACCGGCGATGAACACCGGGTCTTTGCGCTGGATCGCATAGATCAGAAGAAGCGCACCGCCGAACAGCGAAAAGAACCAGAATGCCACTGGCATAACGCTCTTCTTGGCTTTTTCCGACGCCAGCCACTGCACCACAAAACGCATGGTAAAGCAGGCCTGTGCAATGAAGCCCAGAATGATCCAGCCATCCCATTGTGCTACGAAAACATCGTGCAGCCATTGAGTGAGGCTGTTCAGAATGTCAGTCATGGGTAATCTCCGTCACACGCGGAACAACCTTACGACGCTTGCGCAACCACCACACGCCATAAAGGTCGAGGATACCGCGCAGGCCGCGGTCGAGAATGCCATAGTTGGATTTTCCATGGCGGCGTTCCCGGTCGGTGACGTCGATATGCACGACATCGAAACCTTCGCGAAGTGCCAGCGCAGGCAGATAACGGTGCCAGCCGTCGAAGAACGGCAGCTGACGGAAAAGATCGGTGTGGAGCGCCTTCAGGCCGCAACCAGAATCGCGCGTCTTATCTTTCAGGATTGAGCCGCGCAGATTATTGGCAAAGCGCGAGGAAAGCTGCTTGAGCCTGGTGTCTGTACGCTTGAGTCGTTGACCTGCGGCAATACCAAAGGCTGGACCTGCATTCATGAGAGCATCTGCAAGCGCTGGCAAATAGGCTGGATTGTTCTGGCCGTCGCCGTCCATCGTGACGACGATCTGGCCGTGCGCTGCGAAAACACCTGAGCGCAGAGCGGCACTTTGGCCTGCAGAACGATCATGGCGGATATGGCGCAGCGGCCTGCCTGCGTGAATGCGGCCAGCCAGCACGTCACTGGTGGAATCTGTCGAGCCATCATCCACGACAATCACTTCATAAGCACGACCAAGCATGGCACTGTCGACTTCATCGAGCAGAAAAGCGAGATTGTCGGCCTCATTGCGGCAGGGGATGACCACAGAAATCGTTGGTGTTGCCAAGCGGAGCTTCCTTCATTCCTTGCGCATTTGCCGTAAAACCGGTGTGCTTAATGTCTATGTACAGATGCCCTGTAGCGCGCAAGGCGGGCTCCATAACATTGATTGCGAGGCAAACCAAGATGTTTCAAGAAATCGTGAGTTTGATCCGGTCTTTGAATATCTGCCGGTTTTAACCGGAGATGCGGCTGGACGGAAGTGCTTCAGCGAGCCAATCCAGAAAATTCTGCGTCACTTCATCCCGGTTGATCTCATTCAGGCTTTCGTGGCGGGTGCCGGGATAGATGGTGCAAGTGACATTGCTAAAGCCCAACGCCAGCATTCTGTCCGCCAGTTTGCGCGTGGCTTTGGCTTTATCTGTTGCCGGATCTTCAGTCCCGCCAACGAGATTGAACGGCAGATCTTTGCGGATGTTCGCGAAATTGCTGTCGGTTGCGCCGTTCTTCATCATGCGGAAGACGTCAATCCAAAGTGCCACACTTGCATCAAAACCACAGAGAGGATCGTTCACATAAGCTTCTACTTCTGCCGCATCACGAGACAGCCAGTCAAAAGCAGTGCGATGACCCGGAATGGAATTGCCCCATGCCCGGAATGTAAGCTTTGGCAGCAGCGCGCTTGGCACGTCCGAGCCTTTGAGCATGCGCTCGGTATAAAGCAATGCCATTGCAGCACTGTTCTCGATACCACCATTGAAATTGGCGTTCCATACAGCGGCCGCATCCACCGTATCCGAATGCGCAAGGGTGTAGTTCAGCGCGATAAGCCCGCCCATTGAGTGGCCGAATAACACCACGGGCAGGTCGGGATTGGTTGCATGAATATGGCGGTTTAGCGCCAGAACATCCTGGATAGCCACTCTATTGCCGTCTTTTGGTGCGAACATGCCTCTTGGTGCATGTGGACCGATATTGGCTCCATGTCCGCGATGATCGTGTGCGTACACATGATACCCCGCCTGGTTCAGTGCTATGGCAAAACGGGCGTAGCGAGCCGAGTGTTCGGCAAGTCCATGACAGATATGGACGACAGCTTTCGGGGTTGGGGCCAACGACTGCCGATAGGGCAGTTCGGTTCCGTCCGGCAGCGGCAAGCGGTGAATGGTTTCAAGTGACATAAGGCCATCAGAATTTATGCCGCGCAAATAGTCAAATTCTCTTTTTGTAGCGTCTCAATAAAAGGCATCCAGAGGTTGAATGAGGTAATTTTAGGCATTTGCTTTTTTTGAGAAAATTCCGCTTGAAAACCGCGAAATCCTAGGCAAATCTATCTCTGTCAGGGGATATGGACGGAGTTTTGAAGAGAATTCAGAGGCGCAGAAACGAAGACTATAGCGTATCGCATGGACATGATGGAACACGATAGGCTTTGGTCGTTAAGGCATAACCAGCAGGCCATTCGGCGAAAGGGAGGAAACTTTCCCGAGTGGTGGCCAGAGGGGAAACCGGGTGACGGAAATATCCGCGCCCGGTTTCATTTTATTTGAGGTTTACTCAAGTCAGATACCGGGCTGCGTGAATAACAAAAACGCAGCGCATCTTGCGCGATGATATTTGCTTCCGCGCTCTATTTCGCCTACATACCCAGCAGCAATTTCCCTGCGGTTCGGCTTTTTCGCCGTTCGCGCTTTTTAACTCGTGGAGACGACGCGCTTTATGGCACGCCAATTCATCTATCATATGTCCGGGCTGAATAAGGCCTACGGTGCTAAAAAGGTTATCGAAAACCTTCATCTGTCGTTCTACCCAGATGCGAAGATTGGTATTCTCGGACCAAACGGCGCCGGTAAATCGACAATTCTCAAGATCATGGCCGGTCTCGACAAAGACTTCACCGGTGAAGCTTGGCTCGCAGACGGTGCGACTTGCGGCTATCTCGCGCAGGAGCCACATCTCGATCCCGAAAAGACGGTGCTCGGTAACGTAATGGAAGGTGTGGCCAAGAAAACGGCTATTCTCGACCGTTACAACGAGCTGATGATGAACTATTCTGATGAAACCGCAGACGAAGGTGCGGCACTCCAGGATCTCATCGACAGCCAGAACCTCTGGGATTTGGACAGTCAGGTTGAAATGGCGATGGAAGCTCTGCGTTGCCCGCCAGCGGATGCCGATGTCACTACGCTTTCGGGCGGTGAGCGTCGTCGCGTTGCGCTTTGCAAGCTGCTTCTGTCGAAGCCTGACCTTCTCCTGCTTGATGAACCGACCAACCACCTTGACGCTGAAACTACTGCTTGGCTCGAAAAGCACCTGCGTGAATATGAAGGCGCTGTCCTGCTCATCACGCATGATCGCTACTTCCTCGACAATGTAACAGGCTGGATTCTCGAACTCGACCGTGGTCGCGGCATTCCTTACGAAGGCAATTATTCTGCCTATCTGGAAGCCAAGTCCAAGCGCATGATTCAGGAAGGTCGTGAAGACGATTCCCGCCAGAAGGCGCTTGAGCGTGAACGCCAGTGGATTGCCGCAAGCCCGAAAGCGCGTCAGTCCAAGTCGAAAGCTCGTATCAAGGCTTATGACCAATTGGTCGAAGCTGCGAACAATCAGCGTCCGGGCGATGCCCAGATTCTGATCCCCGCTGGCGAGCGTCTTGGTCAGGTGGTTATTGAAGCTGAAGGTTTGACCAAGTCCTTTGGTGACCGCATGCTGATCGAAAACCTGACTTTCAAACTGCCTCCAGGTGGTATCGTTGGTGTTATCGGGCCAAACGGTGCGGGCAAGTCGACACTGTTCAAGATGATCACCGGTCAGGAAAAGCCTGATTCCGGCTCCATTCGTATTGGTGACACGGTGCATCTTGGTTATGTGGATCAGAGCCGCGATCACCTCGATCCGAACAAGAATGTCTGGGAAGAAATTTCCGGTGGTAACGACATCATCAAGCTCGGCAAATTTGAAATGAACTCACGCGCTTATTGCGGTGCGTTCAACTTCAAGGGCGGCGATCAGCAGGCCAAAGTCGGCAATCTGTCCGGTGGTCAGCGCAATCGTGTGCATCTTGCCAAGATGCTGCAGGCAGGTGGCAACGTTCTGCTGCTCGACGAACCGACCAACGATCTTGATACCGAAACGCTGGCAGCGCTCGAAGACGCGCTTGAAAAATACGCTGGCTGCGCCGTTATCATCTCCCACGATCGTATGTTCCTCGATCGTCTGGCGACGCATATTCTGGCATTCGAAGGTGATAGTCATGTCGAATGGTTCGAAGGAAACTTCGAGGATTATGAAGCGGATAAGGTCCGTCGTCTCGGACCTGAAAGCGTTAATCCAAAGCGGGTCACCTACAAGCCGCTGACACGCTAAAGAAACTGAGGCCGGTGCAATGCACCGGCCTTTTTGTTTGCAAGGAGTGAAGAATGAAAGACTGGTCCGCAAAGCAATATCTGAAGTTTGAGGATGAACGCAGCCGCCCGGCGGCTGACCTTCTGGCGCAGATAAAAATCGATAAACCGCGCAAGGTTGTTGATATTGGTTGTGGTCCGGGAAACTCAACGGAGCTTCTGGTTGAACGCTGGCCAGATGCTCAAGTGTCGGGTTTCGACACTTCACCCGATATGATCGAAAAGGCAAAAGCGCGTCTGCCTCAGGTAAGTTTTGATCTGGGCGATCTGACCAAGTTCGAACCGGATGCCGAAACGGACGTGCTGTTTTCAAATGCCGTTTTTCAGTGGCTACCCGATCATACGGAGCAGATGAAGAGGCTTTTGTCGCTGCTTAAGCCGGGTGCATGTCTTGCGGTACAAATGCCGGATAACATGGGTGAACCGACCCACAAATTAATGCGTGAAGTTGCGAAGACAGCACCATTCGCCGCCAAGATTGGCGATAAGGGCAGAGGACCGCTCGCACCCGTCACCGATTACTACAATGCGTTGGTCGGATACGCTTCCCGCATCGATATCTGGCACACGATCTACAATCATCCGCTGGCTGATGTCGATGCGATCATCGAGTGGGTGAAGTCGACCGGCCTGCGCCCGTTTCTTGATCCGCTGGATGATCAGGAGCAGCAGGCGTTTCTGACAGCCTATAAATTGAGGCTCGAAGAACATTACCCAACTTTGAAGGATGGCCGCGTATTATTGCGCTTTCCGCGAATTTTTATCGTCGCCAGCAAATAGACAGACACGTTCCTTTCACAAAGATTTGACCGGGAGACTTCGAGAGGTTTCCCGGTAAAACATATTTAATTCAAAGCGTTACTCGCTTCATAAAATCCAAGTCTGTGAATAGTAGTCTTTGATAATAGATTGCATGCAAACGATATTGCTCCTATGATTTTGCGATATCGGAGGTAATTCCTAGTATTTTTTGCGAACTGCAGGGATCGCTTGGTTGGGAGCATCGATGTCTCTTTGCCGAGATGTGGCGCAGTTTTCGGGATGCGCTCTATGTCAAAAGCCTGACTTCCTGGCGAGCTAGCGCAACTTTGCAGATTGATGACTGAGGCCTGGCTACCTGCCGAATATATTGTTTATGAGGTCAACGATCACTGGCTTTTGCGCTCTCCCGTGCAAAACGAGTGGTCACGCAGGCGCTCCCCCTCGTGACGGTGCCTGCTATCGGGAGTTTCAGAATGAGCAATGCAGAAATGCAGAGTGATGCCAATGGCGAGATTGAAGCGAAACACGACGCTCATGATACGCGCCGCCGCATCTATGCAATTGTTGCCAGTGCCTCTGGCAATCTGGTGGAATGGTATGATTTTTATGTCTATTCCTTTGGCGCGCTTTATTTCGCGTCACAGTTTTTCCCGTCAGAAGACCAGACAAGTCAGCTGTTGAATGCGGCTGCGATTTTTGCCGCCGGTTTTCTCATGCGTCCCATTGGTGGGTGGCTGTTTGGTCGTCTAGCCGACAAGCTTGGCCGCCGCACCTCCATGCTGATTTCGGTCAGCATGATGTGTCTGGGGTCCTTTGCCATCGCAATATTGCCGACCTATGAAACGATTGGTCTTTGGGCACCGTTTTTGTTGCTGGTGGTGCGGCTGTTGCAGGGCTTATCGGTCGGTGGCGAATACGGCACTACTGCAACCTATATGAGTGAGGTCGCGCTGGCTGGTCGCCGCGGATTTTTCTCGTCTTTCCAGTATGTGACTTTGATTGGCGGGCAACTGCTGGCCGTTCTGGTTTTGGTTATTTTGCAGTTCTTCCTCACTTCAGAACAACTGCACGAGTGGGGATGGCGCATTCCTTTTGCGATTGGCGGTTTTGCAGCAATCGTAGCACTGTTTCTGCGCCGTACATTGCATGAAACCTCGACTGAGGAATCGCGTGCCAACAAGGCTGCTGGCAGTTTCTCCAATATCTGGCAGAACCATCGCAAGGCGTTTCTGGTTGTCGTGGGCTTCACGGCCGGCGGTTCGCTGACCTTCTATACCTTCACGACCTACATGCAGAAATATCTGGTCAACACAGCAGGCATGAACAAGGAAACGGCAAGCGAGGTTATGACCGTTGCTCTGTTCGCTTTCATGCTGATGCAGCCGTTGTTTGGTTATATCTCCGACAAGGTCGGACGTAAGCCGATGATGATCGCATTTGGGGGCGTATCGGTGTTGACCACTATTCCGCTGCTGACTGTGCTTGGGTCGGTGCAGAGTCCGACCATGGCGTTTGTTTACATCGCAATCGCCTCGGCCATTGTGAGCATGTACACGTCAATTGGCGGTATCGTGAAATCAGAATTGTTTCCCGCAGAAGTGCGCGCTTTGGGCGTCGGGTTCTCTTATGCGATTGCCAATGCGATCTTTGGCGGCACAGCCGAATATGTAGCACTCTGGTTCAAGAAGGTCGGCTTTGAAAGCGGGTTCTTCTGGTATGTTACCATCATGATGGTGATCGTGTTTATCGTGGGACTTGTAATGCCAGATCCCCGCAAACATGGCTATCTGCAAGGACATGGTACCCACTGAGATTTGCAAGAAAGATGCTGTAGGCGGCGGTTATGTTACCGCCGCTTCATCCTCATCCGAAGTGACAAGGCGTGTCGCGCGCCATTCCGTCAGCTTTGAGTTGATGGCATCCATCACAAAGAAGCGTGCCGAATCCTTGTCATAGCCATCATCACGCAGGACGTCATAATCGGTGTGCATGTGACGAACATGGGCTACCGTCGCGAGCCATACGGCAATTGATGGTGGAAGCGTTTTCATATGTGGTGCAAGAGCTGCCGCGCGAATTGGCTCTGAATCGGAATAGGGGACCGCAGGAAGCAAAAGCGTGAGGGATTTTGCGATTGCCTTCTGACGCACAGTGCCTGCACTCATAGCCGTCTTCCTTTCACGCTACCGTATCCGCCGAAGAATCAAAATCAGTTCCCGAAAAGGCGGCGCGTAGTCCAGTATGTTAGGGCGCTCGAAGCAAGATTCGCAATAATCATAACTCGGTTGTCCTTCAGCTCAAATGACTTCCCATAAGGGAGGTATAGTTTGCTGTGCATTGGGTCGCGAAAATTCCTTGCGTGTGATCCGCGATTCATATAAACATATCTTTATATCTTTAGAAGCGTATGGAGATTGCGAATTGCGCCTGCAGCTCGATCAGATGGTGGATGTGTTAAAAGCAGTGGCAGAACCAAGCCGCTTGCGCATCCTTGCGCTTCTTTCCAAGGGCGATCTCACCGTTTCAGATCTGACCACAATTTTGGGGCAGTCGCAGCCGCGTGTTTCGCGCCATCTCAAGCTGCTGGGTGAAGCTGATCTTATTGATCGCTATCAGGAAGGTGCCTGGGCTTATTTCCGCCTGTCGGACAATGCGCTGTGTGGGGAAGTCGCACGCAATCTGCTGCTGCGGCTCGATGCAGCTGATCCACTGATCGAACGCGATATGGAACGGTTGTCGCAGGTCAAATCAAGCCGTCAGGAAAAGGCTGCGGCTTATTTCAGTGCCAATGCTGGTAGCTGGGACGAAATCCGCAAGCTGCATGTTTCCGAAAACGCGGTTGAAGTCGCTCTCAAAGGCATCATTGGTGACAAGCATTTTCAGGCGATGCTCGATGTCGGTACGGGTACGGGCCGATTGTTAGAACTGTTTTCGCCGCTTTATGTGCGCGGATTGGGCATCGATATCAACCGCGACATGCTTTCCGTAGCGCGTGCCAATCTCGATCTCGCATCGGTAGGCAACGCGCAGGTACGGCAGGGCGACGTCTATGCGCTGCCTGTCGAACGCGAGAATTTCGATCTGGTGACGATCCATCAGGTTCTACATTTCCTCGATGATCCGCTTGCTGCAATCCGTGAAGCGGCGCGCGCGCTTCGCCCGGGTGGGCGTTTGCTGATCGTCGATTTTGCACCGCACAAACTCGAGTTCCTGCGTGAGGAACATGCCCATCTCAGGCTCGGCTTTAGCGATGAGCAAATGCTGGGATGGATGAAGGATGCAGGGCTTGAACCTGCCAAGACGACTGAATTGGGGCCGAAGGCTGCAAATGGTGACGACGGATTGACGGTTAAGCTTTGGCTTGGCCGCGACCCACGCTTGCTGATTGCCGAGCCAGCGCACCAAAATGCAAGCATAACGGAGACAGTCTAATGGGCTTTTACGGTCTTTCCCGCCGATCGGATATCGGCCAGACCACCCGCGTATCGTTCGAGTTTTTTCCACCCAAGACGGAAGAAATGGAACAGCGCCTGTGGGAAACCGTGACGCGTCTTGCGCCGTTGAAGCCGAAATTCGTGTCAGTAACTTATGGCGCAGGCGGTTCCACACGTGAACGCACGATCCGCACTGTGGCGCGTATCCTGAAAGAAACCGATGTAGATGCGGCTGCACATCTCACATGCGTGGATGCGACGAAGGAAGAAGTCGACGAAGTCGTACGTGAATTTGCAAGCCTGGGCGTGAAACGCTTCGTGGCGTTGCGTGGGGACCCCGCAGCAGGTATCGGCGAAAAATATGTCTCGACGCCCGGAGGATATCAGAGCAGCGCTGAGCTGGTGTCCGGATTGCGCCAGATCGATGATTTCGACATTTCGGTTTCCGCTTATCCTGAGAAGCACCCGGAAAGCCCGGACTTTGCAACCGACATCGATATGCTCAAGCGCAAGGTCGATAATGGTGCAACCCGTGCCATTACGCAGTTCTTCTTTGATAACGAGCTTTTCGAGCGCTATGTCGAACGTGTGCGCCGTGCTGGCATTTACATCCCAATCGTGCCGGGTGTACTGCCAATTCATAATTTCAAGCAGGTGAAAAACTTCTGTGCGCGGTCGGCCACGCATATTCCGACTTGGCTCGCTGAACGCTTTGAGGGGCTGGATAATGATCCGCAGACCCATCAGCTCGTTGCTGCTGCGATTGCTGCGGAGCAGGTGATGGACCTCATCGAACGAGGCGTGCAGGATTTCCATTTCTACACGATGAACAGAGCCGATCTGCCGTTTGCGATCTGCCATATGATTGGCATCAGACCCAATACGGAAACTGCTTTAGAAGTTGCATGAAATGAAAAAAGCCCGGTTTGAAAACCGGGCTTTCTTTTTGGGTTTTGTTTCGCAATTCCAGTAAAACCGCTTTGCACTGTTACTGGAATTGCTTCTAAAACGGATCGGTCTATCCTCAAGAACCGATGCCGCCATAATGGCTTGGCTATCCCAATTCAGGGAATAACGCCTGCTATCAACGCTGCAACAAATGCGAATGCTGCACAGATCATGAGGACATTCAGAGATCGCGTAAGTCCCATTGGTCTGTCTCCTTATATGCACCCGACGAGGTCGGGCACGCGCTGGTAGAGACCCGGAATCTAAGCGCAAATTGGCTTAAACAAAAGAACATTTCGTACTGCAATAAGGGGTGATAGGGAAAAAAACCTTTTGTTTACTAGCTAAGTCATTGAAATTTTTAACTGTAAAAATTTGTTCACATTTCATGAAAATGCCACGAAACCGCCAATTTTGGCCTCGCTCCGAACGATGAACTGGCTATTTTACGTCATCGTTTAACGGATCAGTGCGAGGAATCCCGACAAGGTGAACACCGAAAGAACGGTTGAATAAAGGATCACATTCGACGTAATGGCCGCTTCGCGGCGATAATGCTCCGCAAGCATGAAGGGACCCGTGCCTGCGGGTAACGCTGCGAGCAGTGTTGCGCTTTGAGCCAGATGCGGAGGAAGTCCGAAGACATAGACCGCAAGCAACCATGTTGCCAGTGGCATGACGATCAGCTTGACCGAAACGAGGAATGCGATGGCGTTGATGCTGTCGCGCTCGATCTTGCGCGTTTGTGCAAGGAAAAGGCCAAGCGCTACAAGTGCGCAAGGCGAAGCCGCACCGCCCAGCATTTTCAGAAAGGTTTCGGCGGGAGCCGGGATCGTCAGGCCTGAAAACGACACGAGCGTTCCCAGAGCGGGCGCAAAGATAAGCGGATTGCGGATCAGGGACCGCGCGACTTTCCAGATAAGGCGGAGTGGCTTCTTTTCAGTCTGCATTCCGATTTCGATCAAGATAATCGCAAAGGCAAAGGTTACGCAGACGGTGATGATGATAGAAATCGTTGTAGCAGCCAGAACGCCGGATCCGAAAGCGATCATCGAAAGCGGGATGCCCATATAGCCCGTATTGGGATAGGCGGCGTTCAGTCCATCAAGCGCATTGTCGGCCAAAGATAACTTGCCGCGAAGGCGGATGATGAAAGGCAGGGCAAAGGCGATAGCGCTGCTCAATAGAAAGACGCTGATAAAGCCGGGTTGCCACAAATCGCTGCCGTGGGTATTGGCCATGATGTCGAAAAGCAGGGCTGGCAGGGCCAGATAGACAACGAAACGGTTGAGCTCTGCGATTGCATGCGGCCCCAATATCTTCAGCTTGAATGCACCCCAACCTGAAAAGATGAGAGCGAAGACGGGCAGAACGATGATAAGGGTGGAAATCATGGCGCTTGGAATAACTTGCAAAAGTTGAAAGGCGCGGGGGTGGTCCGCGCCTTTGATTTACTTTGGTTTAGAGCTTTTCGAGCAATTCAGGCGTTGGCCATGAATCGGCAGGCATTCCAAGGCGCAACTGTTCGGTGCGAACGGCATCACGCGTCAGTACGCCAAAAACGCCGTCGATTTTTCCCATGTCATAGCCGCGGGCTTGAAGCTTGGTCTGCAATTCCTTCATTTGCTCCTGCGTCAAACCCTGATCGGGATTGCCGGGATTGAAGGCTGGAGCACCAGCGAGGCGGGTGGCGAAATAGGCAGCCGTTGTCGCGTAAACAATCGACTTGTTCCATTCTACGAAAATATCAAAATTCGCATAGGACAGGAATGCAGGGCCTTTGCGACCCAGTGGCAGAAGCAGCGATGCATCGCCGTCATCTGGACCGAGTGGACCTTTAAGTCCAACCACGCCCTGCTCAGCCCACCATGAATGTGGCTTGCGATTGGTGCGGATGGATTCTTCCCAAGGCAGATCCTTGGTGATGCGTACTTCTTCGAGCCACGGCTCGCCGCGCTTCCAGCCGAGTTCGGAAATCATGCGGCCAGCGGTCATCATCGCATCGGGAACGCTGTTCTTCAGATCCACCTTGCCGTCGCCGTCGCCATCAACGCCGCGCTCGAGATAATCCTTAGGCAGAAGCTGCATCATGCCGATTTCGCCAGCCCATGCGCCAGTTGTGGCAGCATCAACAACGCCGGTATCGAACAGCTTGAGAAGAGCGATCAGCTGCGGGCGAAACAGATCCGGACGGCGGCAGTCATAAGAAAGTGTCACAAGTGCATTGAGCGTGTCAAAATCGCCCTGAATGGCACCGTAATCGGTTTCAAGCCCCCAAAAGGCGGCAAGAACAGGGCCTGGAACGCCATAGGTGTCTTCGACTTTCTTGAAAACATCGGCATGCTTGATCAGATTGCTCTGGCCGTTCTTGAGGCGCGCTTCCGAGATGAGGCGCTTTGAAAAATCGGTGAATGTCAGGTTGAAGACAGTCTGCTTGCGGTCGCGATCAAGAACTTTCTGTTCGAGCGACGCCTTATGCAGTTCGGCAATGCCCTTTTCGCCAACGCCTGCTTCGCGTGCTTCCTTAGTCAGATTGTCCATCCACTGACCGTAATCAGTTTCGCATTCGGGCTTAGGCAAGTTGACGGTGCTGTCGGCGCTGGCAGACGGTGCGGGAGAACCGGAAGCCTTTGCGCCAGATTGGGCGACAGACATTACAGTCGATGCCAGCAAGGCGGTAGCCATCACTGAAGCTATAATTTTCATCGAGAAAACTCACAATTCATAGGGGAAGTCTCCCCGTCGGGTTTTTCAAGCTATTGCCTCATCACGCATCGGAAATGAAGCAAAACTTGGTGTGAGTACCCAATTAACGATGAGTTAACGGACCTTGTTGCTTTCCAGCCACTTTTTCCAGGCACCCGCGCTACCTGCAAAGACATTTATATCGGCATCGCCCTTGATACCCGGAATAGTACCCGTTCCGGTATATTGCCAGAATGTCCAAGGGTGGGGCCCATATTTTTCTGTCGGATGCCCCGCGGTCGAGCGCAGCCAGAATGGGTATTCGCGCAGCTGGTTCAGATCATTTTCGTCGAAGAAATCAACTGTCGTATAAATGATCGGGCGCTTGCCATAATGCTTTTCTATCGCATCAAGGAAAATCTTCATTTCCTTGCGGACGATGGCCGCATTTGGTCTCAGCTTGCAGCTTGGTGACTGTGCGTTCCATTCCATGTCGAGAACGGGCGGCAGAGCATTCGGATCGCGCGGCACATTCTGAATGTACCAGCGCGCCTGTTCGATAGCTGGACGGCAGAAATAATAGAAGTGATAGGCGCTGCGTGGAATGCCAGCCTGTTTCGCGCCGTTCCAATGTTCGGTGAAGCGGTCATCGAAACGGTCGCCGCCTTCGGTTGCCTTGATGAAGACAAAGGAAATTCCGCTGCGCCTCACTGCGCTCCAGTCGACATCGACCTGATATTTGGAAACATCCGTGCCGTGGATCGGATAATGCCACGGTGTCCTGCCGGTCCATTCAAACGGTTTGCGGTCACCGAAACGCGGTGCGTTAACCGCTCCGGTTGGTCGCGCCATCTGCTGCATTGAGTTGCCGGATTTTTTCACATCGGAGAAGTCGTAATCCACTGTCGTACAAGCAGACAGAAGGAAAACACCAAGGGCAAGAATGCTGCGGTTGGCCAGACGGTTCATACAGTGGTCCCGATGTCGCGAATCAATCTCAACAACGGTTACGCGATCCGGGTGCGAACGTCATCAGTTATGCTGGCAAAACTTTGCGGGAAATAGATTGTGTCGCACCAGCTGAAGGATAATCAAGGGTGCCGTCGGAAATCTATCTGGCCCGAATGACCGCAATCCAAGCAAAGCCACGATAAAGATTTATGCTTTTGGAGGTGGCGCCCTGTTCCGCAGCCATTTGATCCGCGACACTGAAGAGATCATTACGCGGTGTCACATGGAACCATGTGAGCCATGTGAAAAGCGCCTTCTTAAACCATCGCGGCAGGCGCTTCTGATCGCCAAAATCGACGATATGCAGCTCGCCACCGGGGTTTAAATGTCGGATGCTTTCCCGAATGACCGATTGCCATTGCGGTATCATCGAAACCGCATAGGAAATGAAGATACGATCAAAGCTATCCTGGCCGAAAAGGGCAGCAGGATCGAAATGCGTGGCGTCGGCACGTTCAAGTCTGGTGCGATCTGCAATTCCTGAACGCTGTGCTGCCTGAAGTGCGGTGTCGAGCATTTCAGCCGAAATATCGATGCCGAAGAGCGTAGCACCGGGATAGCTCTGTGCTGCTTTGACAAGATTGCGTCCCGTGCCGCAGCCGATTTCGAGCACGCTGCCACCTTCCGGCACGTTTAGTCCGGCAATCATAGGATCGCGGCCCAAAAGGTAATATTTGCGCGTGGCATCATAGAAATGCCGCTGCCGCCGATAGACCCTATCCATCAGGCTGGCATGATCAATGCCCTTGACCTGCCTCTGTGCTCGTTGCGGATTTGTGCCCATGTCACGCATCCTTCAGTATATAGAGGTGGAAGCCGCCATAGATTGAAGAGCGGTCGCGATCATGCAACTGGCGAGATTCTTCTTCGTGATAGTGCCAGTGTTCAAGGATTGATGGATCAACCCGACCCGGCAAGAGGCTTGGCTCTGCCGCAGTGCGAAAGATAACGCGTGCGCCCATAGCTGCTGTGCGGGTAATTTCGCTCCAAAGTGCATTGAGCTGCACGTCGTTCATCCAGTCCTGTGCGTCGAGCAAGATGTAGCGATCCACCGATCCGGCGGACTTGTGGCTGAGAAACTCTGTGTAATTGGCATTGCGTACGGTCATACGATCAACGCGGGCGCGAACCGTGTCGAAATTTGCCCTTGAAAGGTAAGGCGGCAAAGGGCCCGTTTCTTCGTCGCCGCTATAACCGCGTCCAAAAGCCTGCCAGGCGAAATAGTTCTCGGTCAGCGGGAAAGCGCAAGCGAGTTTCTCAAGCCGGGCACGCAGGACGAATGCCATGTCGCCATTTCCGGCTGTTGCCAGTGCATCATATTGCTGAGGCGGAATACCCAGACCAAACAGTGAGGATTTGCGAGCGGTCGCCCAGCGTACCATGCGTTTTTCAAACAAGGGGGCGAGGGCGGTGTCGAAGAAAGTGCGCTGTTCTTCCATCGTGCGGGCTTTAAGGATGTCGCGCGGGTCAATGCCATAGAGACGGGCCACACGATGGCCCATGCCGATAAAGACGCCCAGAAGGCCGTGGCGATAGAGATCGCGCGAGAATATAGAAATGCGCTGGCGACCACTCCATTTGCGCTTTTCCCAATATGCGCGACTTTCCCCGTCGAGATGCGGACGGATGAAACGCTGATAAGCGGCGAGATTGGCCTTGTCATCCGCTTTTCCATAGAAGCGATAGAAGCTGGCATAATCTGGCAGATGCTTCAAGGCGCCCAGTTTCAGACGGTTGAAGGCAACATGGGCGCTGTTGAGGTCTACAGCCTCTACCGATGCCGGATCAGCCGTTAGATAAGAGAGAGCGTTGCAGCCGCCTGACGCGATGGTAACGATACGATGGCCCGGTTGAATGGAAAGTGCCGCCATATCTACTTCAGGATCTTCCCATATTTGCGGATAGACCAGTCCTTTGAAAAGCCAGGCGAACAATCTTTCGGAGACGCCATCGCGTGAAAGCGCATGGTTTTGTGTGACTGCGCGCTTGAGGATTGTGCCGTTGGCATCTTGGCCGGTCATTCCATGCTCCCCGTATTTTAAGAGCGCATTCCGAAATTCTGAATCGTTTCGGGCAAGATGCGCGAAGGTTCCAAGGCGAATCCAACCTTGTTTGCCAGAGTTAAGCATCTGCCGGTAACAGGGGCGTGACGGCTGTTTCGGCGGGAAACTAAGGTTAAAACTTTGTTATTATGGCGGTTTGTTACCAGCCGTAAGACAATTTGAGAGAACCTTTCCCCATCCTCGCCGTTTTCTGGTGTGACGTTGGCGTCGTCGAAAAGCAACACCGGGGACTAAGAGTGGTGTGACGACCGTCTTCGTAAGGTGATTGATCGGACTGATCGGTCAGACACGGAAAACCAAAACGGCGTTGGCTATATCCCCGCAACGCTGAATTTTAGGGAAGGAGAGCCATCATGAAGAAGTTTTTGATTACTTCGGTTGCTGCCGTATCGTTTTTGGGGCTTGCAGCTTGCAGCGACAATTCAAACGACGCCAGCAAGGCACCGGCATCGCCCTCGCCTGAAGCGCCGGCTGCACCGGCAGCGCCTTCAAATAACGATACAACCACGCCGACGACACCAGCACCTGCGCCATCGACTCCAGGAACGACTGGTTCGCCTCCTGCAAACTAAAGCATGTCTCCCAAAAGTGGGAACCCGTTTTCGGATAAAGACATGCTTAAAATTGCAGTTTGCGTGATTTTAATGCCAGTTGTATTTGCTGGCAAACGAATGGCGGTCCAATCAATGGGCCGCCATTTGCCCCGAAAGGAGCAAAGCTGATGGATAATTTTGCAGTGGTCGTCAATAAAGACAATATAACTGCGTTTTCCATGTTCAAACGCAGGCTTTCTTCGGTTATGGCTTTTGTTATGAGCCGTCATTTTCTGTTTCTGATTTCCGCTATTGTTCTTGTTGCCCTTGCCGCTTGCGGCAGAGGAGAGGACGAGCAGGCTGCTGCTCCAACTCAGCCGGAACAAACTACAGCTACTCCAGCGCCTGACGCTGATAAGCAGGCTGGCCCTGATCTGATGAAGGCTTTGCAGGACAATTCAGGTGTCATGACACCTGAAGAGCAGAATGCAGCCATTGAACGTGCACGCAGCAATGCAGAAGCCGCAGCCAAGTCTGTGGTCCAAAGCGCTGACCAGATTCAGGCCGCTGGTGAAGCGGCAGTCGCTGCCGCGCAGCGTTCGTTCGAGGCTCGTCAGGCTGCGCAATAATTGTCTCTGCACAGCGCAATATTCTTCTAAATTATTGTTTTTTCGTCGATTGCAACGGGTTGCTGTTTCCAGCCTTTACGGAATTATATAGAAACGATTCATGTCTATCTGGGTTCGCATTGGTGAATTTGTCACCTCCGTCACGCTGAACGCTATTTCAAGCGTTATCGAGGCTGTGCGAACGGTTTTCGAAGGCGATGCGGATACGCGCAGGCGCGTTGCATTCTCCATTGCGATGATTGCGCTTTCTGCCAAAATGGCCAAAGCCGATGGCGTGGTGACGCAGGACGAGTTTCGCGCGTTCCAGAGCATTTTCTCCGTGCCGCCAGAAGAACATGCCCATGTCGTTCGCTTGTATAATCTCGCGCAGCAGGATGTTGCAGGTTATGAGAGCTATGCGCGTCAGCTCGCTGGCCTTTGCCGTGAAGGTGATGAGAACTGTCATCTCCTTGAAGATATTCTCGACGGACTTTTTCACATTGCAACCGCTGACGGCTATGTGCACGATAAGGAAATGGCTT
The DNA here is from genome assembly GCF_025846885.2 of Brucella sp. HL-2. Lineage (NCBI taxonomy): Bacteria > Pseudomonadati > Pseudomonadota > Alphaproteobacteria > Hyphomicrobiales > Brucellaceae > Brucella > Brucella sp. HL-2. The sequence continues at coordinate 68,381 of NZ_JAOYTK010000009.1, forward strand.
TCCTGTCCAGCGTTGCCGAGATTTTCGGCTTCGATGAGGAAAGTTTCGAGCGTATCGCATTGAGGCATGTCAATCGAGGCGAGGGCGATCCTTATGCCATTCTCGGGCTGGTGCGCGGCGTTTCTTTTGAGGACGCGCGCAAGCGCTACCGTTCATTGGTGAAAGAACACCATCCGGATCGGCTTTATGCGGAAGGTCTTCCGCTGGAATTCATAAATATCGCGAATGCACGTCTTGCAGCCATCAATGCGGCTTGGGCAAGTGTCGAAAAACAATTGGAGCCCGCATGAGCAGCGCAGACGCTTCGCAGGAAGAACTTGTAGCGGAACTGTCTTTGGAAAAGCCCGACTATCCGGCCGCTTCTCTGGATGCGTCACCCAATTTTGGTCCCCGCCGCGATGGCAAGACGCCGACCTTCCTCATCCTGCATTATACAGGGCTGGCAACAGCTGAAGAAGCTTTGGATGTACTCAAGTCACCCGAGCGGGAAGTTTCTGCTCATTATCTCGTTCACGAAGATGGTCGTGTGGTGCAGATGGTGTCTGAAAAGGCACGAGCATGGCATGCAGGTCAAAGCTTCTGGAAGGGTGAAACCGATATCAACTCGGCGTCCATTGGCATCGAGATTGTCAATCCAGGTGACTTGGAAAACTATCCACCTTTCGCAGATAGGCAGATTGAAACCGTCATCGATCTTTGTCGCAGCATATGCGGACGCTATGAGATCCGCCCGGAAAATGTTCTTGCGCATTCCGACATTGCGCCTGAACGCAAGACGGACCCGGGGCATAACTTCCCATGGAAGAAACTGTATGAAGCAGGCATTGGCCACTACATTGAACCAACGCCGATCCGTGGCGGGCGCTTCCTCGCGCGTGGCGAACAGGGCCAGCCAGTGGAGGCTTTGCAGTCCATGCTTGCCCTTTATGGCTATAAAATCGAGATCAATGGTGTGTTCGATGAGGCCACACAAACCGTGATTAAGGCGTTTCAGCGACATTTTCGGACACAAAATGTGGACGGTGTAGCCGACGTATCTACTATAGATACCCTCTACAGGTTGATTTTTTCATTGCAAAATGTTACCGCTTGACCACGCATGGTCCGGCAGGATCGAGCAGTGTCGGACTTTCATATTTCCGTAATAATTTCATCAAATTAGAACAATTGCAGCTTTAGGTGGTGATCCTCTTCCACTGTGGCGCGCATCACGAAATGTGACAGCGTTTATTACAACCTGTAAGACTATTTTACTTCCCCAACCAATCTTCGGCTGCATTTCCCCAGCAAATGATCTGCCATTCCCAGCGGTGACGGGCGGGCAAAAATGCTTGTCGAGCGGGATCATAAATAAACGGCAACGCTGCCCCCAAGACCAGCAATGCCCCATAAAAACGATCCAAGACGGTAGGTTATGAAAGTAAAATTTGTTGTTGTATGCGCCCTCATTGGCGCCATGAGTTCATTTGGCCTTAATTCTGCGATGAGTGCTCCCGTTAATGAGCCAACCAATCTCGCAGATCTGCTCAAGGCAAGAGCACAGAGCAAGACCGCTGAAGCCAACAAGTCTGAAAAGGCATCCCGCGCGGCTGTACGGGCAGATCAGAAACAGACTGCCAAGAAGGTTTCGGTCATCACCAAGCGTGCTGCGCCAACAGCTAAAAGTGCAAAGCGTTCCAAGTCGCGTGGCGAGACTTCAAAGTCTGTGCAGGGCGGCAAGGGTTACTCACAGATCATCAATCGTTATGCTGCAACTTACGGCGTATCTTCCTCGCTGGCTCATGCCGTTGTTCGTCACGAAAGCAATTTCCAGCCAAACGTTCGGGGTGCTGCCGGTGAAATTGGTCTGATGCAGATCAAGCTCTCGACAGCTCGCGGTCTGGGTTACACGGGTTCGGCAAAGGGCCTCTATGAGCCTTCAACCAACATCCAGTTCGGCATGAAGTATCTTGCCATGGCACAGAAGCTTGGCGGCGGCAGCACCTGCGGCACCATCCTCAAGTACAATGCCGGTCATGGCGCAAAGCGCATGAACCCGACCTCTGCAAAGTATTGCAGCTCGGTTAAGACCTATATGGCCGGCCTTTAAATATTTGTTTTAACGCACATCTCGTTCCGAAATCCGGTTCCCACTTTTCGGGATGTGCTCCAGATTTACGTTGTCGGTTGCGTAGAGTTCCAAACCGATGATGTGAACGAAAAGCCGGTAGCGGTTTCGCTGCCGGCTTTTCTGTTGTCTATAGTTTTTTTCAAAACCCGGTTCCCACTTTCCACGATCATGCTATACACGCGCCGTCAGTCGGTCGGGCAGCCGCGCTTGTCATATGCCGAAAGGCGGCAGGTGAGGAAAGTCCGGGCTCCATGGAAATACGGTGCCGGGTAACGCCCGGCGGGGGTGACCCTAGGGATAGTGCCACAGAAAGTAGACCGCCCCGTCTTCCGTACCGCTTCACGAAGCGGCAGGGATGACGGGGTAAGGGTGAAAGGGTGGGGTAAGAGCCCACCGCGCCGGTGGCAACACAGGCGGCACGGTAAACCCCACTGGGAGCAAAACCGAATAGGGACGGCGCATCAGCCCGCAAGGGCTGATAATCAGTTTCCGGATCAGCCGTCCGGGTGGGTTGCAAGAGGCGGGTGGCGACATCCGTCCCAGATGAATGGCTGCCACGTTGGACGCAAGTCCAGCCATACAGAACCCGGCTTACAGACCGACTGACACTTTTTCACTTATATTGGCTAATCGACATTTCTGTTTGATCGCAGGAAACGGATAGTTGTGTTCTTATTGCGCATCTATTTCAGAGCCTCTCAACCAAGGAGGTTTTCATGTCGAGCTTAAAAGATAAGGTCGTGATCATTACCGGTGCATCATCGGGAATAGGGCGCGCTACGGCAATGCTGTTTGCTTCGCAAGGTGCGGCTGTCGTTCTGAATGCGCGTAACGAGGGAGCGCTTGAGTCGGTGGCGAGGGTCATCAAAGAGCTTGGTGGAAAAGCACGTTATGTGGTTGGGGATGCTTCCCGAGTTGAAACACATGAACAACTGGTCGCTGCTGCTCAACGTGAATTTGGCCGTCTTGATATTGCCTTTAATAATGCGGGTACCGTTGGTCCGATCAGGCCGCTGATAGAAGCTAGCCTTGATGACTGGGACAATGTGATTGCTGGAAATCTGACATCTGCATTTCTCGGCGCAAAATTGCAGATACCATCGATGCTCATGTCTGGCGGTGGTGCAATCATTTTCACATCAACTTTTGTCGGCACCAGCGTTGGGATTCCAGGAATGTCACTCTATGGTGCGGCAAAGGCTGGGTTGATGGGATTGGTAAAGGGTATCACCGCGGACTATGGCTCGCAGGGCATCAGAGCCAATGCGCTTTTGCCGGGCGGTGTCGATACGCCGATGGCAGGTAGCGACGCACAGAAAGAATGGGCAGCGGGTCTACATGCAATGAAGCGGATAGCGCGGCCCGAGGAAATTGCCCAGGCAGCACTCTTTCTTGCAGGACCAATGGCAAGCTTTGTAGCTGGCTCAGCGCTTTATGCCGATGGTGGCAATTCAGCGGTCAAATAAAAAACAGCGGCTTTCCGGGTTGGAAAGCCGCTGTGCCGCCTCAAATCGGTACGCCTGTGAAGAAGTCGTAGATGAGTTTCATGTTCAAGACGACGATGATGGCGGCGGTGATTGCTGCAAGGATTGTAACCCAGCGCGGGGCAACCAAAGCGCCCATTTTCTTCTTTTCTGCCGTGAACATCACCAGCGGTATGATCGCAAAAGGCAGCTGCAGGCTGAGTACGACCTGTGACAGGATAAGGAGCTCGGTCGTTCCCTGCGAACCATACATGATGGTGACAATGGCTGCGGGCACAATCGCAACGAAACGTGTGATGGCGCGGCGAAGCCAGGGCTTCAACTTGATATCGATAAAGCCTTCCATCACGATTTGACCGGCCATGGTTGCCGTAATGGTCGAATTGAGCCCGCAGCACAGAAGCGCAATTGCAAAGAGGGTAGGCGCCAGTGCCGAGCCGAGCAGCGGATTGAGCAAAGCATGGGCTTTGTCGAGATCCTCTACCCCGGTATTGCCGGTTGCGTGGAAGCTTGCTGCGGCGAGGATCAGGATCGAGGCATTGACCAGCAATGCGAAGGTGAGGGCGATGGTGGAGTCCAGCGTCGCAAATCGGATCGCTTCGCGCTTTTCCGGCAGGGTATGTCCATAATCGCGGGTTTGAATGATGCCTGAGTGCAGGTAGAGATTATGCGGCATCACCGTCGCACCAATAATACCCAATGCTATATAAAGCATATCCGGATTTCGGAGAATTTCAGTCGTTGGCGCAAAGCCGCGGATTACTTCGCCCCATTTGGGTTCTGCCATCAAAATCTGGATCAGGAAGCAGAGAGCAATCACGCCCAACAGCGTGATGATGAGTGCTTCGACGCGGCGAAAGCCCTTATTCTGTAAATAGAGAACGAGGAGTACGTCTGCTGCGGTGATGATGACGCCGATTTCCAGTGGAATGCCGAAAAGAAGATTAAGACCGATTGCCGTGCCGATGACTTCAGCCAAGTCTGTGGCGCAAATGGCGAGTTCAGCCAAAAGCCACAAGGGCCATGCGAGGAAACGCGGATAGGCATCCCGGCAAGCTTGCGCGAGATCGCGACCTGTCGCAACTGCAAGCCGGGTGCAGAGTGCCTGCAAAAGCACGGCCATCAGATTGGAAATCAGCACGACCGACAGCAACATATAGCCGAAGCGGGAGCCGCCAGCGAGGGAAGTCGCCCAGTTGCCAGGGTCCATATAGCCGACGGCAACCAGATAGCCGGGGCCGAAGAACGCCGTCGCGCGGCGAAGTTTTGAGCCTGATCGGCTGACCCGGATTGACCGGTGTACGTCTGACATGGACGCTTCGCCACGATCACGACGCCAGCCTTCAAATGTGACGTCGTGTTGTGCGGGGGGAGTACTCCCCCGAGGGACCATCTTAAATGCCATTCTGTGTGCTTTCAAAATGCAATTGCGAATTATTTGCAATTAATAAACCTGTGAAGCTTTTCCGTCAACGGCCGCGAACGGGGGCTTTTCTCATAAATATGTGATCGAGCTGTACTGGATATTGCGGTATTGAACTGCCGTTCAAAAGCACGATTTGTCGTCGATTTGTTCCGTAAAAGCGTGCTCGAAAAACTTTTGTATAACGCCCGGTTTTCTGCATGTGCGTAGCAAAGGATAACGGTTCATTAAGCTTAATATCCGATAACTGTTTGATCGAATCCGCCAAGCTGGGACTTGTCTACAATTGGCCGGAATTCATGCAGACAAAGACAGTTTAGCGGGATGTGAGCCCGAGAAAGGATCGGAATGATGGCTAGCCTCGGCGGAGACACATCTCAAGCTGAAGGGGCTAAGGACCGTCACGTTCCGGTGCTCATTTCCGAAGTGATTGAAGCCTTGAAGCCTGAATCCGGCAAGGTAATCGTCGACGGCACGTTTGGTGCGGGCGGTTATACGCGGCGTATTCTGGAAGAGGGTGCCAATGTCATCGCTATTGATCGCGACCCGACCGCAATTGCAGCTGGTCGCGCTATGGAAAAGCAGTTCGACGGCAAGCTCAATCTGGTCGAGAGCCGCTTTTCGGCGTTGGATAAAGCCGTTGAAAAAGTCGAGGGTGAAGGCGAGAAAGTTGATGGCGTTGTGCTCGATATCGGCGTCTCGTCGATGCAGATCGACGAAGCCGAGCGTGGCTTTTCCTTCCAGAAGGACGGGCCTCTCGACATGCGCATGTCACGCAATGGGCCAAGTGCTGCTGATGTGGTGAACCGTCTGAAGATGGGCGATCTTGCTCGCATCTTCAATTTTCTGGGTGAAGAACGCAATGCGGGCCGTATCGCACGCATGATCGAAAAGCGCCGCGAAACACAGCCTTTTACGCGCACTCTGGATCTCGCCAATGCTATAGAATCGCTGGTCGGTCGCAATCCGAAAGTGCCTATTCATCCTGCTACGCGCGTGTTTCAGGCGCTGCGCATCTATGTGAATGACGAGTTGGGCGAGCTGGCGCGGGCATTGCTTGCAGCCGAGCGCGTTCTCAAGCCGGGCGGACGTCTGGTCGTCGTTACGTTCCATTCGCTCGAAGACCGCATGGTCAAACGCTACTTTGCCGACCGCGCTGGCGGCAGTGCCGGTTCAAGGCATCTGCCTGAGACGCATGTGCGCTATCCGAGTTTTACACCTGCAGTGAAAGGTGCCGTTGGTCCAACTGCAGAAGAAGAAGAGCGCAATCCACGTGCGCGCTCTGCAAAATTGCGCGCTGGTCTGAGGACCGAAAACCCGCCTCTTGAAGATGATCTTTCGCTTTTCGGGCTGCCCAAATTGCCCGAAACGCATGAACTGGCCCGGAGTTGAACGAGTGCTGCGTACTTTTGAACTCATCATGATAGCGGCGATGCTGGTAGCAGCAACGATCACCTATACCATCAAGTATGATGCGGAGAGGCAGATCGCTGTTATTGCCAAGCTCAAGCGCCAGATTGATTCCGAAAAGGATACGATTACGCTTCTGCGCGCGGATTGGGCTTTGATGACCCAGCCGGGTCGCTTGCAGAGCCTCGTGGGCGTTTATTCTGAGGAACTTAAGCTGCAGCCGATCGAAGCAGAGCAGCTTGCGATGGGTGTGCAGGACATTCCGGAACGCCAGCTGGACGATATTCAGAAACTTATTTCAGGCAGTGATGAACTGGTGGCAAGCGGTGTTCTCGTACCCGATGCAACAACCACCGGCAGCATCAAGAAGAATGGAGCTAGGCACTGATCATGCGGCTGAAGCTCGGATTTTCCAAAAAGAACAAGCAGAACCTCGACCAGGGCCAAAGTCTTAATAGCGGTCCAAATCTGAATAACGGCAATGCGCCGGTTGGCAATGAAAAGCTGGCAGGCAATATGGCGTTTGTTGGTTCTCGTAAGAAGCATGGCAATCGCGCACGCAATCGTCTGTGGATGGCAATTGCCTGCTTTGTCGGCATTTACGGCGTGATTGGTGGCAAGCTAGTCTATTTTGGCGTGATTGGTGGTGAGGACGATGATTCCAACGGTCCTGCCGTACACCAGCTCGCATCGCGTCCCGACATTCTGGATCGCAACGGTGAAATTCTTGCGACAGATATCAAAACATCTTCGCTCTTTGCCGAGCCGCGCAAGATCGTCGATCCGGATGAAACCATCGAACTTCTTTCGACGGTCATTCCTGATCTCGACTGGGAAGCAACCTATCGCCGTCTCAAGAGTGGTGCAGGCTTCGTCTGGATCAAGCGCGGTTTGACGCCACGCCAGCAGAGCCAGATCATGGCGCTTGGTGTGCCGGGTATCGGTTTCCGTACCGAAAAGCGCCGTTTCTATCCTGGCGGCCCAACGGCATCTCATGTTCTCGGCCTCGTGAATGTCGACAATCAGGGCATTGCCGGCATGGAGAAATATATCGACAGCCAGGGTCTAAGTGATCTGCGTGCGGTCGGTATGGCAACCGGCCAGTCGCTTGAGCCAGTTCGGCTTTCGATTGATATTCGTGTTCAGCACATTATGCGTGACGTGCTGGTCAAGGCCGTCGACCGCTATCGCGCAATTGCCGCGGGTGCTGTGGTGCTGAATGTGAAGACCGGCGAAGTTATCGCCATGGCTTCTGTTCCTGATTTCGATCCCAACAATCCAGTGCATGCACTCGACAAGGATCGTCTGAACCGTATGTCGGCGGGCACCTACGAAATGGGCTCGACGATCAAGAGCTTCACGACAGCAATGGCGCTCGATTCCGGCAAGTTTAATCTTAACTCGAGGATCGACGCATCACGGCCACTGGTGATTGGTCGCCAGACCATCCGCGACTTCCACGGTAAAGGCCGCGTGTTGACGCTGCCCGAAGTGTTTATCTTCTCGTCTAATATCGGTTCAGGTCATGAGGCGAATGTGGTTGGCATCGAAGGCCATCGCGCGTTCCTCAAGAAGATCGGCCTGCTTGATCGCATGCAGACGGAATTGCCGGAAGTTGCGCGTCCGGTCGAACCACGCGTCTGGAAGAAAGTTCACTCCATGACCATTTCTTTTGGTCACGGCATGATGACGACACCGCTTCAAACGGCAGTGGGTGCTGCCGCGTTGATGAATGGCGGCAAGCTAATTGAACCGACATTCCTGACCCGTACACAGGCTCAGGCCGATCAGGTTGCGCAGCAGATTATACATCCGCAGGTTTCTGCCGATATGCGCTATCTTTATCGTCTGAACTCCACCGCTCCGGGTGGTTCGGGTAAGCGCGCGACGGTTCAGGGCTATCGCGTTGGCGGTAAAACTGGCACGGCGGAAAAGGTTGTGCACGGCCGTTATTCGAAAGATGTACGCTTCAACGCGTTCCTAGCATCCTTCCCGATGGACGATCCGACCTATGTTGTTTTGACGATCATTGATGAGCCAAAACCAGAAGAAGGCAAGTACAGCGCAACCGCTGGTCTTAATGCCGCCCCGATGGTTGCAGACATTATTCGTCGCTCAGCCACCTTTTTGGGGGTTAAGCCCGATTTTAAACAGGAATTTGCGCCAGCAGAAGCAGAGATCGCTTCCGCTGATTCGATAAACGACTGACCCGTGCAGTTTCGCCATTGGGAGCGGAAGCTACACCACTGAACCTGGATTTGGTAAGACCATGAAGCTGAAGGAAATTACACTCTTTAAAGAACTGGCCTCCGGCACTGCGGGCGAAGTGGACATTACCGGCGTCACGTCAGACTCTCGTAAGGTCGAACGCGGCTTCCTTTTTGCGGCCCTCAAGGGTGTAAAGGCTGATGGTTCTGCCTATGCTGCCGATGCAGTCAAGCGCGGCGCAGTTGCGATTATCGCGGGCAAGAATGTGACTCTGGAAAATCCGGGCGTGCCGGTGCTGCATGTGGATGATCCGCGTCACGCTTTGGCAGTTGCTGCCGCCCAATTTTATGGCAAACAGCCCGAAGTCATGGTCGCTGTCACCGGTACGAGCGGCAAGACGTCCGTCGCTTCTTTCACACGACAGATCTGGGCTTATGCAGGTTTTCCTGCAGCCAATATCGGAACGACTGGCGTCTTTTCGCCAACGCGCAGCGATTATAATTCGCTGACCACACCCGATCCTGTTGAGCTGCATCGTGTTCTGGCTGAACTCGCCGATGAAGGTGTTACTCATGCCGCAATGGAAGCCTCGTCGCACGGTCTTGATCAACGCCGCCTTGACGGTGTGAAGCTTGCCGCCGGTGCTTTCACCAATCTCGGTCGCGATCACATGGATTATCATGCGACGATCGAAGAATATCTGAACGCAAAAATGCGCCTGTTCGATACACTTTTGCCAAAAGGATCGCCTGCAATCATTTTTGCAGATGATCAGTTCTCGCCGCAGGCGATTGAAGCGGCGAAGGCTGCTGGTTGTGACGTCAAGACTGTTGGCCGCAAGGGTGATTTCATCACCATTAAACGTGTCGAGCATGAGCGTTTCCGCCAGCATGTTGAGGTTCGCATTGCCGATGAAATCTTCGAAATCGCGTTGCCGCTGGCAGGTGATTTTCAGGTGGCGAATGCTCTCGTATCAGCAGGCCTCGCAATCGTGACAGGTGTTCCTGCGGCTGCTGCTATGCGCGCGCTTGAGCGTCTTAAAGGTGCGCCGGGTCGTCTTGATCTGGTTGGTGCTACGGAAGAGGGTGCTCCCGCTTACGTCGATTATGCACATAAGCCGGAAGCGCTCGAAAATGTTCTGACTTCCGTCCGTCCATTCACGACGGGTCGTGTGATTGTGGTGTTTGGCTGCGGTGGCGATCGCGACAAGGGCAAGCGTCCGATCATGGGCGAAATTGCTGCGCGCCTCGCGGATGTGGCCATTGTCACCGATGATAATCCGCGTTCGGAAGTGCCTGCACAAATCCGTTCGGAAATCATGGCAGCGGCACCGGGCGCGACTGAAATTGGCGACCGCCGCGAAGCAATTTTCACCGCTGTATCGATGATGATGCCGGGCGACACACTCGTTGTTGCTGGTAAAGGGCATGAAGAAGGCCAGATCGTCGGCGACATCACGCTGCCGTTCTCGGATCATACGGAAGTGGCGGCAGCACTGGCTGCGCGCCTTGAGGAGCATAAGGAATGAGTGACTGGCTTTGGACATCTGCCGATATGGTGGAGGCCATGGAAGGCCGGCCTTTCGGTACGTTGCCTGCGGGTATCACCGGGATTTCCATCGATAGCCGCACGCTAAAGGACGGCGAAGCTTTTTTCGCGATCAAAGGCGATCTGTTTGATGGTCATGATTTTGCAACCGCTGCCATGGCGGCGGGTGCAGGTCTTCTGGTTGTCAATGAATCCCGTCTTCCTGCACTCGGTAATCTTAAAGTTCCGATGATTGTGGTCGAGGACGTGCTTGAGGCCCTCACCAAGCTCGGTATTGCTTCGCGCGAACGATCCACGGCACAGATAATCGCTGTTACCGGCTCAGTCGGCAAAACCACAACCAAAGAAGCGCTGCGTCATGTGCTGGTCGATTCAGGCAAAGTTCACGCTTCTGTTGCTTCGTTCAACAATCATTGGGGTGTGCCGCTGACGCTCGCCCGTATGCCTGCCGATACCGATTATGGTGTGTTCGAGATCGGCATGAATCATCACGACGAAATTCGTCCGCTGGTGAAGATGGTGCGTCCGCATGTGGCGCTGATCACACTGATTGCACCTGCGCATCTCGGGCATTTTGCCAATCTTGAAGAAATCGCAGTCGCGAAAGCTGAGATTTTTGAAGGTGTTGTGCCGGGCGGTTACGCGCTTCTCAATCGTGATGACAAGCGTTTCAAACAGCTTGAAGAACTGGCTGAAAAGGCAGGCATCGAGCATATCGTGACTTTTGGCGAGAATGCCCGTTCCGATTATCGCCTGCGCGAAGCGAAGATGCATCCGACCTGCTCATGCATGACGGTCAAGATCGGCAGCGAAGAGGCAGTCGTAAAGGTTGGTATGCCGGGACGCCATATCGTGCAGAACATGCTGGCTGTTCTGGGCGCGGCTCATCTTGTCGGTGCGGATATGGCAAAGGTTGCCATCGCAATGGCGACGCTTTCGGCAGAAGGTGGACGCGGTGCACGTCACGTGCTGGAACATCCGGATGGTGGTTCTTTCACGTTGATCGACGAAAGCTACAACGCAAATCCAACTTCGATGCGCGCATCGCTGTCGCTTCTCCAGGCCACTCCGCCGGAGGGGCCACGTGGTCGCCGCATCGCAATTTTAGGCGATATGCTTGAGCTTGGTCGCCAGTCCGGAAAGCTCCACGCCGATCTTGCACGGCCTATCGTCGATGCAGAAGTGAATGTGCTTTACATCGGCGGACGTGAAATGTCGGTGCTCAAAAACGCGTTGCCGGTTGAAATTCACGTCGAATACAGGCAGAGCACCGATGAATTGTTGCCGCTGGTGATGAAAGCGGTCCGCCCCGGCGATGTTGTCATGGTGAAATCCTCCAAGGGGATCGGCTTCTCCAAGATCGTCAAGGCGCTGACAAACCAATTTCCGCCGGTGGTGCCTGCTGAATAGGCGATTTTGAGGGATTTTTTTCCGCATGTTGATGCTTCTTACAATTTTTGCCGAGCATGTGACACCGTTCAACGTGTTCCGCTACATCACGTTCCGCACCGGCGGCGCGATGATTACCTCGGCACTGATCGTGTTTCTGTTCGGACCGACCATCATCAATTCGCTGCGCGCGCGGCAGGGAAAAGGTCAGCCAATCCGCGCTGACGGTCCGCAGACCCACTTCAAAAAAGCCGGAACGCCGACCATGGGCGGCCTGATGATCATGACGGGTATTCTCGTTTCATGTTTCTTCTGGGCCAATCTTTCCAGCGTCTATGTCTGGGTTGTGCTCATGGTTACTGTTGGCTTCGGCGCCATTGGCTTTTATGACGATTATCTCAAGGTCACGAAGCAGTCGGACAAGGGCTTTTCCGGCAAGTCGCGTCTCGCTATCGAGTTTCTGATCGCAGCTGTTGCGGCCTTCATCATCATGCGCGCTGGTCAGGAACCTTTCTCTTCGTCGCTGACGTTCCCGTTTATGAAGCAGTTCGTCATGAACCTCGGCTGGTTCTTTATTCCTTTCGCAGCCTTCGTCATGGTTGGTGCGGGCAATGCCGTGAATCTGACGGACGGTCTTGACGGCCTTGCAATCGTGCCAGTGATGGTTGCGGCCGCTTCATTTGGCTTCATCGCTTATCTTTCGGGCAATGCGATTTTTGCTGATTACCTGCAAATTCATTTTGTGCCTGGAACGGGTGAGCTTGCCGTGGTGCTTGGTGCGGTCATTGGTGCTGGCCTTGGCTTCCTTTGGTTCAATGCGCCACCTGCCGCTATCTTCATGGGTGACACTGGCTCGCTGGCCTTGGGCGGCATGCTTGGAACAGTTGCAGTTGCGACCAAGCACGAAATCGTTCTTGCGATCATTGGCGGTTTGTTCGTGGTTGAAGCGCTTTCGGTCATTATTCAGGTCGGCTCGTTCAAGCTCACCGGTAAGCGCGTGTTCCTGATGGCGCCAATTCACCATCATTTTGAAAAGAAGGGCTGGACGGAAAGTCAGGTCGTGATCCGCTTCTGGATCGTGGCGATCATCCTCGCCATGATCGGCCTTTCTACCTTGAAGCTCAGATAACAGGCCCGAAGAATGATCCCGATCACCGCCCTTAAAGATAAGACTGTAGCCCTCTTCGGATTGGGCGGGTCGGGCATCGCCACTGCCAAGGCCATCGTGGCTGGTGGGGCGAAGATCATTGCCTGGGATGATAATCCCGACAGCGTTGCCCGCGCTCAGAGCGCGGGGTTGGCGACTGGTGATTTGAGGCAGGCGGACTGGTCGCAGTTCGCTGCCTTTGTGCTTTCGCCGGGTGTACCTCTCACTCATCCGAAGCCACATTGGACGGTTGATCTGGCGCGTGCCGCAGGCGTTGAAGTCATCGGTGACGTTGAACTCTTTGCGCGCGAGCGTAATCATATCGCGCCCGATTGCCCGTTCATCGCCATAACCGGCACCAACGGTAAATCGACCACGACTGCGCTGATCGCGCATATTATCAAGGCGTCCGGTCGCGATATGCAGCTTGGCGGCAATATTGGAACGGCCATTCTCACACTGGAACCGCCTGCACCAAGCCGCTTCTATGTGGTCGAGTGTTCGTCTTACCAGATTGATCTGGCGCCTTCGCTTAATCCGACTGCCGGTCTTCTTCTCAATCTTACGCCTGATCATCTCGACCGCCATGGCTCCATGGAAAACTATGCCGCCATTAAAGAACGGCTTGTTGAGAAAAGCGGTGTGGCAATCATTGGTGTGGACGATGAATATTGCGCGGACATTGCGACACGCCTTGAGAGTAAGGGTGTAAAAGTCGCACGTATCTCCAAGAATAAGCGCCTTGAGAATGGAAGCTTCGCTGACGGCGCAAAGCTTTATTCGACAACAAATGGTCAGATCGAAGAACTGACTTCACTTGAAGGTATTGGTTCGCTGCGCGGCGCGCATAATGCGCAGAATGCGTTGGCTGCAGTCGCTGCCTGTTTGTCTATTGGACTTTCAATCGAAGAAATTCGTGCTGGTCTGAAGAGCTTTCCGGGTCTTGCACACCGCATGGAGCAGGTGGGATATCGCGGCAAAGTTCTGTTCGTCAACGATTCCAAAGCAACCAATGCGGAAGCGACTGCACCTGCACTGTCGTCTTTCGCCAATCACATTTATTGGATCGCCGGAGGCGTTCCCAAGGCTGGTGGCATCACATCGCTATCGAGCTTCTTCCCGCGCATCACCAAAGCCTATCTTATTGGTGAAGCAGCGGCGCAGTTTGCTGCGACGCTTGGGGATGCCGTGTCGTTCGAGATTTCCGACACCTTGGCCATTGCCGTCGAGCATGCTGCACGTGATGCAGGCAATGATGCAGCAAACGAACCTGCGGTGCTGCTCTCACCTGCATGTGCGAGTTTCGATCAGTTTCAGAATTTTGAAAAACGCGGTGATGCATTCCGTAACGCCGTTCTTGCGCTCCCGGGTGTTGAGCCGATGAGAGGGGAAAGCTGATGGTAAGTCGTGTTGACCGCGGTCCTGTCGCCAATTGGTGGTGGACAATCGACCGTTACTTTCTGGCTGCATGTCTGGCCTTGATGGGGCTTGGCGTGTTGTTATCCTTTGCGGCAAGTCCTGCCGTTGCGCAGCGCATCGGCCTCGACAGCTTCCATTTTGTTGAGCGCCAGACCTTCTTCATGATCCCGGCTGTGATCGTGATGATCGGGGTGTCATTCCTGACGCCACGCCAGATCAGGCGCTTCGCGCTGGTTTTGCTGGGCGCATCGCTGTTGCTGATGGCGGCAGCGCTTTTCGTCGGTATTGAGATCAAGGGCGCGCGCCGCTGGGTAAGCCTTGCGGGCATTTCCATTCAGCCATCCGAGTTCATGAAGCCCGCATTTGTGGTCATTTGCGCGTGGCTTTTCTCTGAGCGGGAACGTGGCGGCGAAATGCCGGGCAATTTCCTTGCAATGCTGCTTTTTATCGCGACTGTCGGGCTTCTTGTGCTCCAGCCTGACCTTGGCCAGACCATGCTGACGACGGGCACATGGGGTGCAATGTTCTTCCTGGCAGGCCTGCCAATGTTCTGGATTCTGGTTCTCGGCGGCATCGCAGTCTGCGGTGCTTTTGGCGCTTATCTGACATTTGATCACGTTGCAGGCCGTGTTAACCGCTTCATGACGGGTGAGGGCGATACGTTCCAGGTGGACGCAGGCCGCGAAGCCATTCTGCGCGGCGGTTGGTTTGGACAAGGTCCAGGCGAAGGTACGGTCAAGCGCATCATCCCTGACAGCCACACTGACTTTATCTTCTCGGTTGCGGCTGAAGAATACGGCATCATTCTGTGCATGATCATCATGGCGCTTTTTGCGTTCATCGTGATCCGCGGGCTTTCGATTGCGCTTCGTGAGCGCGATGCTTTCACACGTTTGGCTGTGTCCGGTATCGTCATTCTGTTTGGCTTCCAGTCGATCATCAACATGGCGGTTAATCTGCATCTGATGCCTGCCAAGGGTATGACGCTGCCATTCATTTCCTATGGTGGTTCCTCGCTGGTCGCTATTGCGATCACCATGGGTATTCTTCTGGCGCTGACACGCCGCCGTCCGGAAGCGCGTATGACGCATACGGTCAGTATGGGTGAGCGCATTCCGGCTTTGTGAGGGGAATATGGGAAAAGGCGTAATCGTATTGGCCGCCGGGGGAACTGGCGGTCATCTGTTTCCGGCGGAAGCGCTGGCTCATGAATTGAAGATACGTGGTTGGGATGTGCATCTGGCGACTGATGCGCGTGCTCAGCGTTTTGCCGGTGCATTTGCCGAAGACCATGTGCATGTGATCCGTTCAGCCACTATTTCAGGCCGCAATCCAATAGCACTCATAAAGACCTTCTGGTCGTTGTGGCAGGGCAATCTTGATTCGCGCAGACTATTTCGTCGATTGAAACCGAAACTGGTTGCAGGCTTTGGTGGCTATCCAACGCTGCCACCGCTTTATGCTGCAAGTAATTTGGGAATCCCAACCGTCGTACATGAACAGAACGCCGTCATGGGTCGCGCCAATAAGGGCCTTGCGGGACGCGTGAAAGCAATTGCCGGTGGTTTCCTGCCTGAGACGAGCGGTGCACACGCCGACAAGATTATTGCGACCGGTAATCCGGTTCGCCCACCTGTGCTTGCTGCAGCCAATATGCCCTATAAGCCTGCAAAAGAAGGCCAGCGTTTTCGTCTGCTGGTGTTTGGTGGAAGTCAGGGAGCGCAGTTCTTCTCGAATGCCATACCTGAAGCGATTGCGCTGTTGTCGGACGCCGAACGCGCACGGTTGCTGATTACACAGCAGGCACGTAAAGAGGACGAGGCTGCCGTTCGTACGGCTTATCAGAATCTGAAAATCCCCGCCGATGTGGCACCGTTCTTCAACGACATGCCTGCACGCATTGCGGATGCGCATTTCGTGATCTCCCGTTCGGGTGCTTCGACGGTTTCAGAAATCGCGGCGATTGGCCGTCCAGCCATGCTGGTGCCGTTCCCGCATGCGCTCGATCATGATCAGGCAGCCAATGCGGCGGCGCTCGCGGCAGCAGGTGGTGGTCAGGTCGTGCGACAGTCTGAGCTGACTGCACAGCGACTGGCTGAGATCATCAGTTTAGCTATGAACGAGCCTGAAAGGCTTGAACAACAGGCAAAAGCTGCAAAAAGCGTTGGTAAGCCGGATGCCGCACAGTTGCTTGCTGATCTGGCAGAGGCTATTGCAGCAGGTAAATCAGTACAAGAATTGAAAAAAGGAAACCGGCCATGAAAATGCCGCTGAATATCGGGCTTGTCCATTTTATCGGGATAGGCGGCATCGGCATGAGCGGCATTGCGGAAGTGCTGCACAATCTCGGCTATAAGGTTCAAGGCTCTGATCAATCAGACAGCGCCAATGTGCAGCGTCTGCGCGAGAAGGGCATTGAGGTCTTTGTCGGCCACAAGGCCGAGAACCTTGGCGACGCGGAAGTGATAGTCGTCTCGACTGCGATCCGCAAAAACAACCCTGAGCTTGTCGCTGCACGTGAAAAACTTCTGCCAATCGTTCGCCGCGCTGAAATGCTGGCTGAACTGATGCGCTTCCGACGTGCAGTTGCTATTGGCGGCACACACGGCAAAACCACAACGACCTCAATGGTGGCAGCCTTGCTTGATGCCGGTCATCTTGATCCTACCGTCATCAATGGCGGCATCATCAATGCATATGGCACCAATGCCCGTATGGGCGATGGCGATTGGATGGTTGTTGAAGCGGATGAAAGCGACGGCACGTTCCTGAAGCTTCCAGCTGATATCGCGGTTGTAACCAATATCGATCCCGAACACCTCGACCATTACGGCAATTTCGACAATGTGCGCGCAGCTTTCGCGCAGTTCGTTGAGAACGTGCCATTCTACGGTTTTGGTGTGATGTGCCTCGATCATCCGGAAGTTCAGGCTCTGGTGAGCCGCATTGAGGATCGTCGTATTGTGACCTATGGGCAAAACCCGCAGGCTGATGTGCGTTTTCTCAACCATCGCATGGAAGGTGCTGTCAGCCTGTTTGACGTGCTGATCCGTTCGCGCAAGGGTGAGACGACGGAGATCAAAGACCTGCGTCTGCCAATGCCGGGTCTGCACAATGTTTCCAACGCCACAGCTGCGATTGCCGTGGCGCATGAGCTGGGTATTTCACCCGACGATATCCGTCGTGGTCTTGGAGCATTCGGTGGTGTGAAACGCCGCTTTACGCATACGGGTTCGTGGAATGGTGTCGAGATATTTGATGATTATGGACATCACCCCGTTGAAATCCGCGCTGTGCTGAAAGCCGCACGCGAAGCAACCAAGGGGCGAGTCGTCGGTATCGTCCAGCCGCATCGCTATACGCGTCTGCACAGCCTGTTTGATGAGTTTGCAGCGTGCTTCAACGACGCCGATACAGTCATTGTGACGCCAGTTTATACCGCTGGCGAAGACCCGATTGAGGGCGTGAATTCGGAAGCGCTGGTTTCGCGTATCAAAACGGCTGGTCACCGCGACGCGCGTTATGCAAGCGGGCCGGAGGCACTTGCGCCACTGGTGGCATCCATCGCTGAACCCGGTGATTTCGTGGTTTGTCTGGGTGCAGGCAATATTACGCAATGGGCTTATGCGCTTCCCAAAGAACTGGCTGAACAGGGAAGCAAGTAATGGAAAGCGGCGAGGCGCTTCTCAAGAAGCTCGACGGCAAGCTGTCGGGCCTGCGCGGCAAGCTGATGCCGGATACTGGCATGGACAAGATCACTTGGTTCCGTGCCGGTGGCCCTGCACAGGTTTTGTTCCAACCAGCTGACGAAGAAGATTTGTCGGAATTTCTGAAAGCTGTGCCAGAAGAGATTCCGCTTCTGGTTGTAGGTATCGGCTCCAATCTGATGGTACGTGACGGCGGTATCCCGGGCTTTGTGGTTCGTTTGTCGGCCAAGGGCTTTGGAGAAGTTCAGCAGGTTTCTGAAACGCAGCTCAGGGCAGGGACGGCAACGCCAGACAAGCGCGTGGCTGCTGCGGCCCTTGACGCTGGTCTTGGTGGCTTTCATTTCTATCACGGCATTCCCGGTGGCATCGGTGGCGCTTTGCGCATGAATGCGGGTGCTAATGGCGTTGAAACGCGCGAACGCGTGGTGGAAGTGCGCGCACTTGATCGCAAGGGCGATCTGCACATCCTGTCCAATGCCGATATGGGCTATGCCTATCGGCACTCATCGACTTCACCAGATTTGATCTTTACCTCAGCATTGTTTGAGGGCATTCCGGGCGACCGGGAGGAAATCAAAAAGGCGATGGACGAGGTGCAGAATCACCGCGAGACAGTACAGCCTGTGCGCGAAAAAACCGGCGGTTCAACCTTCAAGAACCCCGAAGGCACATCCGCATGGAAAGAAATCGACAAGGCAGGCTGTCGTGGTCTGCGTGTCGGTGGGGCGCAGATGTCAGAGATGCACTGCAATTTCATGATCAATACCGGCAATGCGACCGGATATGACCTCGAAACGCTCGGTGAGACAGTTCGCGCTAAAGTTTATGAGAATTCCGGCATTCGCCTTCATTGGGAGATTAAACGGCTCGGCTTGTTCCAAGAAGGCAAGCAAGTGAAAGAATTCTTATAAAAATTAACATTTTAAGAAGCCCGGATTTCCCACTGAAATACCGGGCTTTTTTGCGCTTGTTGAGTCATGCGTAAGTTGCTCCCCTTTTGATAGGGGCTTGCCACGGAATCAACTCTCTGATTCTTTATGGTTAACCGTACAGTGATTTGATTCGTCAGGGTTTTCCTGACTTGGGTGTCTGCGGCTTGTGTCGCCGGGCTATCCTGATTCTATTTTTGATTCGAGCGCAGGGAATGTGCAGAGGGGATGACTAACGTGGCTGGACAGAAGGCTGTAAAGCATGTTGCCGTTTTGATGGGCGGTTTCTCTTCTGAGCGTCCTGTCAGCCTATCCTCCGGTGCTGCCTGTGCGACAACGCTTGAAGAGTGCGGCTACCGCGTCACGCGTATCGATGTCGACCGCAATGTCGCCAGCGTTCTTGCAGAGCTGAGGCCTGATGTGGCGTTCAATGCGTTGCATGGCCCTTTTGGTGAGGATGGCGCTATTCAGGGTATCCTCGAATATCTTCAGATCCCTTACACGCATTCCGGCGTGCTCGCTTCGGCGCTTGCTATGGACAAAGATCGCGCCAAGAAGGTTGCTGCTGCTGCCGGTGTGGCTATTGCGCCATCACGTTTGATGAACCGTTTTGATATTGGTTCAGAGCATCCGATGGAGCCGCCATACGTCGTCAAACCTGTGCGTGAAGGCTCAAGCTTCGGTGTCGTTATCGTCAAGGAAGACCAGTCGCATCCGCCTCAGATTATTGGTTCTACTGACTGGCGCTATGGCGATGAGGTCATGGTCGAGGGTTATATTGCCGGTCGTGAATTGACCTGCGCTGTGATGGGTGATCGCGCGATGGATGTCTGCGAGATCATTCCAGTGGGTCATCAGTTCTACGATTATGATTCAAAATATGTGGCTGGCGCATCAACTCACGCATGTCCGGCAAAAATTTTACCAAATATTTACCAAAAAATACAAACAATGGCCCTTACGGCGCATCGGGCAATCGGGTGTCGGGGCGTAAGCAGATCAGACTTCCGTTTCGATGATCGTTTTTCCGAAGAAGGCGAAGTTATTTGGCTGGAAATTAACACCCAGCCAGGAATGACTCCTACATCGCTCGTGCCTGATATCGCGAAGGCGGCAGGTATCTCTTTTGGTGAATTGTTGAGTTGGATGGTGGAGGACGCGTCTTGTTTGCGGTAAACGGCAGATCTCAGGAATATAGGCGTTCGGGCGCGATGCGGGATGCATCGGGTGCAGCCTTTGTTCTGCCGCGCCTTCTGCGGAAGCCATTCCGCTTTGCTGTCCGTCTGTTTCAGGGCAATATCAACGTTCCACGCTATGCTGGCACGATTGGCATGCTCGGCTTTCTCGGAGCAACTGGTATTTATGGCATGGTCCTTGGCGGCCATTCCGAAAACATGGTCAAGGCAACGGCTTCGACATTTGGCTTTGCGATTGAAGACGTAAAGGTCGTTGGCAACAGCGAAACTTCTGACATCGATATTCTGGGTCAGCTTGAGCTGGATGGTGAAACCTCACTGGTCGGTTTGAGTGCCGAACAGGCGCGTCAGGCTATCGCCAAGCTGCCTTGGGTTGAAGGCGCAGAAGTGCGTAAGGTTTATCCGGGTACGCTGCTTGTTTCTCTCGAAGAGCGCAAGGCATTCGCCGTCTGGCAGAACGGCCAGGAGCTTTCTCTGATTGATTCTGCCGGCGATACCATCGTTCCATTTCGTCCGGGTCGTTACAACGCTCTCCCGCTTGTCGTGGGTGAGGGTGCCGAAAAGCGCGTTAAGGGCTTCGTAGACGAGGTTGCGGCCTATCCGGGGCTGGCTGGCAAGGTTCGTGCCTATATCCGCGTCGCTGACCGCCGTTGGGATATTCTGCTCGAAAATGGCGTTCGCATTATGCTGCCGGAAGATGAGCCGATGAAGGCTCTCGCCGAGGTTGAGCGTCTGGATAGCGAAAAGCAACTTCTGTCGCGTGATATCGCATCTGTCGATCTTCGTCTGGATGATCGCGTTACCGTTCAATTGACTGCGAGTGGCATGGAGCAACGCCAGAAGTTTTTGGCGGAGCGTAAAAAAGAATTATCCCGCACGGGGAAGCGCGTATGAGTATTCTTGGCGGAAAAGGTTCATCACAGGTCGGAACTTCAGGGCGCAAGGTGCGCCTTCTAACGGTTCTGGATGTTGGTTCAAGCAAGGTTTCCTGTGTAATTGCGCGCTTGCGTCCACATGAAAGTGGCGCGCTGCTGCCGGGTCGCACGCATCGCATGGAAGTGCTTGGCATCGGTCATCAGCGTTCGCGCGGTGTGAAGTCCGGTGTCATCATTGATCTGGATGCGGCTGAACAGTCCATTCGTCTCGCAGTTGATGCTGCCGAGCGCATGGCTGGGCTGACGGTTGATAGCCTTATCGTCAATATTTCTGCTGGACGCCTCAAGAGTGAAACCTTTACCGCGAGCGTCAATCTCGGCGGTCATGAAGTCGAGCAGACTGATATTCGCCGAGTACTGGCCGCTGGCGCCAAGCAGGCTCTTGCAGCAGAACGTCACCTTGTTCATTCGCTGCCGGTTGGCTACACGCTCGATGGTGAACGCGGCATTCGCGATCCGCTCGGAATGCTGGGCGATAGCCTCGGCGTTGACATGCACGTGCTAACCGCTGATGCAGCGCCATTGCGCAATCTCGAACTCTGCATCAATCGTTGCCACCTTTCGGTCGAAGCTATCGTTGCGACCCCTTATGCGAGTGGCCTTGCGGCGCTCGTAGGTGATGAAGCTGAAATGGGTGCGGCTTGCATCGATATGGGCGGTGGCACGACGACGATTTCGGTCTTCTCCGAAGGTAAGTTCATTCACGCTGATGCTGTTGCCATTGGCGGCAATCACGTCACGATGGACGTGGCACGCGGCTTCTCCACCCGTATGGAGGATGCTGAGCGTCTCAAGGTCATGTACGGCTCGGCGCTGCCAAGCGCTGCCGATGACCGCGACCTCATCTCAGTTCCGCCAATCGGCGACGACGAGCGTGATGTACCCAATCAATATCCGCGCTCGGTACTGACGCGGATCATCCGTGCAAGAGTGGAAGAAACACTGGAACTGGTTCGCGACAGGCTGAACCAGTCCGGCCTCGGACATATTGTCGGCAAGCGTGTTGTCCTGACAGGCGGCGCAAGCCAGTTGCCGGGCATGCCTGAAGCTGCGCGACGGATTCTTGCAAGAAATGTACGTATCGGGCGTCCGCTAGGCATAGCGGGATTGCCTGAGGCGGCTAAGGGTGCGGCTTTCTCCGCGACCGTCGGGCTTCTGATCTACCCTCAGGTGGCAGGCATTGAAGAACGGTCAGTGAAGGCAGCCTCCTCCGGTCTTATGACTGGTACGGGCGGGCGGATTCAACGTGTCGGCCAATGGCTGAGAGAGAGTTTTTGAGTACACATTGAGTGATTTGATTGCGTGATGTGGGCGTAACCATCAGCGTAATAACCAATTAGCACCGCGGCGGCGAAGCGGTGAGAGGCTTAAGAGGAACGAGAACCATGACCATTAATCTGCAAAAGCCGGACATCACCGAGCTGAAGCCTCGCATCACCGTATTCGGTGTCGGCGGTGGCGGCGGCAACGCGGTAAACAACATGATCAATGCCGGTCTACGCGGCGTGGATTTTGTCGTTGCCAACACCGACGCGCAGGCTCTGACGATGTCAAAGTCTGAACGCATGATCCAGCTTGGCGCTGCTGTCACCGAAGGCCTCGGTGCTGGCTCTCAGCCAGAAGTTGGCCGCGCAGCCGCTGAAGAATGCATCGATGAAATCGTCGATCATCTTAACGGCACGCATATGTGCTTCGTAACGGCAGGCATGGGCGGTGGCACCGGTACAGGTGCCGCTCCTGTTGTGGCACGTGCAGCACGCGAACGCGGTATCCTCACCGTTGGCGTTGTTACCAAGCCTTTCCACTTCGAAGGTGCTCGCCGCATGAAGACGGCTGAGTACGGCATCGAAGAACTGCAGAAGAACGTCGATACCCTGATCGTCATTCCGAACCAGAACCTCTTCCGCATTGCCAACGACAAAACCACCTTCGCTGACGCCTTCGCAATGGCCGATCAGGTGCTCTATTCCGGTGTTGCCTGCATCACCGATCTGATGGTCAAGGAAGGCCTCATCAATCTCGACTTTGCTGACGTTCGTTCTGTCATGCGCGAAATGGGCAAGGCGATGATGGGCACCGGCGAAGCTTCGGGCGAAGGCCGTGCGATGGCTGCTGCTGAAGCCGCGATTGCTAATCCACTGCTCGACGAAACTTCGATGCGCGGTGCAAAGGGTCTCCTGATCTCGATCACTGGTGGTCGTGACATGACCCTCTTTGAAGTCGATGAAGCTGCAACCCGTATCCGCGAAGAAGTTGATCCGGAAGCCAACATCATTCTCGGCGCGACCTTCGACGAAGGCCTCGAAGGCGTCATCCGTGTATCCGTTGTTGCAACCGGCATCGACAAGCAGATTGGAGATGCGGCCCCGGCGCCGCTGGAATTTCGCCAGCCAGTAAAACCAGCCGCTCAGCAGGCAAAGCCAATGGCTCCGCATGGCGCTCTGCGTCTTCCGGTTACTGAACAACCACGTCAGGCTGAATCAGCCGCTCCGGCTGCTCAGTCGATCGAAAGTGAAATGCCAGCTGCGACTGCTGCACCTGCAGCTTCGGCTGCTCCAGACTTCCGTCCGCAGAGCCGTATTTTCCAGGCTCCTGCTGCTGACAGCTTTGAACGCGCACCTGTTGCCCGTCCTGCAGCTCCACAGCCGCAGATGATCAACAATCAGGCGACGGCTCATGCGATGCAGCCGCAGGCATACCAGCAGCCACAGCAGATGCATGCAGAACCAGCTCCACAGCCACGTCCTGCTCCACGCATGCCGGCGGTGTCTGACTTTCCCCCAGTCGCTCAGGCAGAAATCAATGCACGTCGTGCAGCGCCTCAGCAGCCTGTTCAGGAAGAACGCGGACCGATGAGCCTTCTCAAGCGCCTGACCCATGGTTTGTCGTCGCGCCGTGAAGAAGAACAGCCAGCAGCTCGTCTGGAGCCAGCGCAGCATCGTGAGCCTGCAATGCGCCAGCCGGAACAGCGCCGCCCAATGCAGCAGGACAGCTCGATCTATGCTCCACGCCGTGGCCAGCTCGATGATCAGGGTCGTCCGCAGCCACGCGCTGCCTCAGAAGAAGATCAGCTCGAAATCCCGGCATTCCTGCGCCGCCAGTCGAACTAATCATCTGATCCGACTTTGAAATAGAAAAAGCCGTGGGATTTTTCCCACGGCTTTTTTCGTTAGATACCGTTGTTCACAATTGTTGCCTCACACGCTTCAGCTCGTGGTTTTGAAGCATGTTGTTGTGGGAAAGCCGTCCTCTGCATTTCCATGACTGGCTTTATACCAAGGCGCTACGATGCTGACGCATCACGCCTTGAAAAGGTTCAATCGCCACACGGACTTAACCAAAGTCCGATGAGTCTTACTCAATGAACTTTGGTATTAGTAGCTGTCGTTATACTTTGTAAGAAAGCGTGATTTTGAACAGCTGCCGAGCATCACTATTTTCTACGAGATAGCATGATAAGGTTCGCATATGGACGCGAGCCACTTTTCGTGCGTTCGTCGCTATTTTCGCCATATCTATCTTATTATAGAAATACATGACGGAAACTGGTGATTGCTTAATACAGGCACTGCACGCTCGGTGGGGGCATCTCGGTAGAGGTTTCGCTCTTACTTCATATGATAATTAGATTGGACTGGTTTTGAGCGCTTATCAAAAAACAATCGGTCGCGCGGTTACGCTATCTGGCGTTGGCGTTCATGGCGGAGCGCCCGCGTCGGTGACGTTTCTACCGGCTGATGCGGATGCGGGTATCATTTTCCAGCGCTCGGACCTGGGGACTGCTTCGCGCGACATCCACGCTCATGTCTCGGAAATTGGTGCGACGGATCTGTCTACCGCACTGGGGCCGCAGGAAGCACGCGTCAATACCGTTGAACACCTGATGGCCGCAATCGCTGCGGTTGGGATCGACAATCTGATTATCGAAGTGGATGGGCCTGAAATTCCAATTCTCGATGGAACGTCAGCACGTTTCATAGAGTCTTTTGACGAAGCCGGTATCGTGTTGCAGGAAGCAAAGCGGCGCTTTATTCGCATTTTGAAGACAGTGCGCGTTGAAGCCGGTGGTTCATGGGGTGAATTCCAGCCGTATTCTGGGACACGCTTTGAGGTCGAGATTGACTTTGAGTGCCCGCTTATCGGTCGACAGAAGTTTGCTGCCGATATGTCGGAAGAAACCTTTCGCAAGGAAATATCGACGGCACGGACCTTTGGCTTCATGAAGGACGTTGAGCGCCTTTGGGCGGCAGGTCTGGCTCTTGGTTCCTCGCTCGATAATTCTCTTGTGATTGGCGACGATAATTCAGTAATCAATCCCGGCGGATTGCGTTTCAAGGATGAATTCGTGCGTCACAAGATGCTGGATGCCGTGGGCGATATTTCGCTTGCTGGTCTTCCGTTTATTGGCTGCTTCCGTTCTTATCGCGGTGGTCACAGATTGAATGCGGAAACCGTCAAGGCACTACTTGCTGACAAGTCGAATTACGATATCGTCGAAGCAAGCGGTGTGCGCCGGAATACAGACAGCTCGGATTTTGTAGCTGCACTGCCAAATATATCTGCGCCTTGGGCGCTTTAAAGTTCGTGTAGAAGGCTCGGACGTTTATGGCCATAATTGGGCCGTGATCGCCGGGTCTTCTGCGCTTTGAGTCGGCGTATTTGTTGTGGACTGACAGCCAAGCCTCTGCATTGGATGAGGAAAAGCCATTGGTTTGCATAGATATAGCTTTAGGCCGAGGTATTCATGCCTTATGCGCGCCAAATTCGGACGATTGATCAGCTTGACGATTGCCGATTTCGCCAGCATGTGGTTTATGAACTGCCAAAACAGCCTCGGCTATGTTTACCTATGCGCTGATGCTGATGTATTGGGAAGAATGGGGAAAGCCGTGAATTGAAGAGTTCACGTTGCTCCAGACAGAAAAGACGTTGCCAGATGGCCGGAGACCGCATGACGAGTTCGAAATTCCCGGTGAAGACGAAAACCGCGCTGCTAGCCAGCGCTCTTGCCGTTTTTGTTCCGCTTGCGGGATGTGCTAGCAAAAACGACGATATCGATCTTTCCAAGTATGTGGAGACGATCGATCCGGCGGACAAGCTTTACAACGAAGGTCTTGCTAACCTAGATGCAGGTCGTCTCGGCGAAGCTGCGAAGAAGTTTGCCGCTGTTGATCGTCAGCATCCTTACACTGAATGGGCACGTAAGTCGCTCGTCATGGCCGCCTTCACGAATTACCGTCAGGGTAATTACGAAGAAGCAATCAGCATGGCCAAGCGTTACAACACGCTTTATCCGACTTCGCCTGAATCTGCTTACGCTTACTACATCATCGGCTTGAGCTATTTCCGTCAGATTCCTGACGTGACACGTGATCAGGCCGCAAGTCGTCGTGCAATTGCCGCGATGCAGGAAGTGGTCGATCGCTTCCCGACCTCCGAATATGTTGATGACGCTAAGACGAAGATTCGTGTTGCTCGTGACCAGCTCGCCGGCAAGGAAATGCAGGTTGGCCGTTATTACCTTGAGCGCAAAGAGTATCTTGCCGCGATCAAGCGCTTCCGTCTGGTTGTTGAAGAGTATTCCAACACTCGACAGGTGGAAGAAGCATTGGCTCGTCTGGTGGAAGCCTATTATGCGCTTGGCCTGACTTCCGAAGCCCAGATGGCTGCATCGGTGCTTGGCAAAAACTTCCCAGACAGCCGCTGGTATAAGGATTCTTACAAGCTCTTGCAGAGCGGTGGTCTTGAGCCACGTGAGAATGGCGGTTCGTGGCTCGCCAAGGCCTCGGCACTCATCACGGGTGGCGGCGCCTAAGCCGATACCCGCATGCTGTCGCACCTATCGATCCGCGATATTGTCCTGATTGAAAGGCTCGACATCGAGTTCAAGACCGGCTTGTCCGTACTTACGGGCGAGACCGGTGCGGGCAAATCCATCTTGCTCGATTCGTTGTCGCTTGCGCTTGGCGCACGCGGCGACGCTTCTCTGGTTCGCCACGGCGCGGATCAGGGGCAGGTGACTGCCGTGTTTGATGTGCCTGGCGTACACCCTGCCAGAAGTTTTCTCCGTGATAATGGTTTTGATGATGACGGTGACGTTATCCTGCGTCGTCTCCAGATGGGTGATGGCCGCACGCGCGTCTTCATCAACGATCAGGCTGCAAGCGTTGCGCTGCTGCGAGAACTGGGCAAACGCCTTGTTGAAATCCACGGTCAGCATGATGACCGTGCGCTGATCGATATCGATATTCATCGTACATTGCTGGATGCATTTGGCGGACTTGATACCGAGACCGCTGTTGTTCGCGAAAGATACAAGGCTTGGCGCGATGCTGAAAATGCTTTGTCAAAACATCGTGCGCGCGTCGAGCAAGCGGAACGGGAAGGTGATTATCTACGCTCGTCGGTTGCAGAACTAACCAAATTAGATCCGCAGCCGGGCGAGGAAGACGAACTCGCAGAACGCCGCGCAATCATGATGAAATCTGAAAAGATCGCCGGTGACGTGAATGAAGCAGGCGAGCTTCTGTCGGGAAATGGTTCACCGGTTCCGACACTGGCAAGCCTCGTGCGTCGCTTGGAGCGTAAAATTCCTGAAGCACCGCATCTTCTTGAGCCGGTTTGCAAGGCAATTGACGAAGCGCTCAATAGTTTGGCCCTTGCGCAGGATGGCATTGACCATGCCATGCGTGAGATCGACTTTGATCCGCGTGTGCTGGAACAGGTGGAAGAGCGACTTTTTGCTCTCAGAGCTGCTGCGCGTAAATATTCAGTTGCGGTTGAAGGTTTGCCTGCACTGCGCGACAAGATGGATGCAGACCTTGCCGATCTTGATGCGGGTGCGGAAAAGCTGATCCAGCTGGAGGTACAGGCAACCGAAACGCGTGCTTCTTTCGATACTGCGGCGAAGGCTCTGTCTGAACGCCGCAAGGACACGGCTGATCATCTAAAAGCTGCTGTTATGGCAGAGCTTCCGGCACTCAAGCTGGAACGCGCCGAGTTCATCGTGGAAATGACCACCGATGCCGATGCGCGCGCTGCTGAAGGTATTGATACGGTTGAATATTGGGTTCGCACCAATCCGGGCACCCGTGCTGGACCGATGATGAAGGTCGCCTCGGGCGGCGAGCTATCGCGCTTTCTGCTGGCGCTGAAAGTGGCGCTTGCTGATCGTGGTTCTGCCCCGACGCTTGTGTTCGACGAAATCGATACTGGCGTGGGTGGTGCGGTTGCTGATGCCATTGGTCAGCGTCTGGCGCGGTTGTCGTCTCGCGTGCAGGTTCTTTCCGTCACCCATGCGCCGCAAGTTGCCGCGCGTGCCTTGACGCATTTCCTGATAGCGAAATCCGCGACCAATGAAGATCGCATGTCGACCTCAATTCGTTCGATCGGGGTTGATGAGCGGCAGGAAGAAATCGCGCGTATGCTTGCCGGTGCGAGCATCACCGATGAAGCGCGCGCTGCTGCTGAGCGCTTGCTGGCCGAGAACAGTGCGCTCGCTATATAGCGAGCTGTCAGCAGTCTGTGTGCGATTTGCTGTTTTCATAGGCGTAGCCTCATTTCTTGTTTATGTTGAGCAAAATTGAATCAGCAGGTTTTGCCACGCATATGTCCGATATCTCCGTTGAAAAACTGACCGACCTTGAAGCTGTTGCTGAACTGGAGCGGCTGGCGCGCAAAATAGCTCATCATGATGAGCTCTATCATGCCAATGACCGGCCTGAGATTTCGGATGCAGATTATGACGCGCTGAAGCGGCGCAATGATGCAATCGAAGAGCGCTTTCCACATTTGGTGCGCACAGATAGCCCATCTTTACGCGTTGGCAGTACGCCGGTTTCAAAGTTCGCGCAGGTTGTTCATGCGCGTCCGATGCTTTCGCTTGGCAATGCGTTTTCTGATGAAGACGTGCGCGATTTTGTGGGCAGCGTTTATCGTTTTCTCGGACAGTTGCCGGATAATTCAATTGCTTTCACGGCTGAACCGAAGATCGACGGGCTTTCCATGTCGATCCGCTATGAGAATGGCGTCCTGGTCAGTGCTGCCACGCGTGGGGACGGTACGACCGGCGAAAATGTGACGGCCAATATCCGCACCATCGGCGAGATA
Source organism: Brucella sp. HL-2 (assembly GCF_025846885.2). Classification (NCBI taxonomy): domain Bacteria; kingdom Pseudomonadati; phylum Pseudomonadota; class Alphaproteobacteria; order Hyphomicrobiales; family Brucellaceae; genus Brucella; species Brucella sp. HL-2. The sequence goes on from NZ_JAOYTK010000009.1 coordinate 97,395, forward strand.
CCGAACAAGCTTCCGGCGGGTGTTCCTGCGGTCGTGGAAGTTCGCGGCGAGGTCTATATGGCCAAGAGCGATTTTCTTGCGCTCAACGAGCAGATGGCAGCTGAGGGCAAACAGACTTACGTCAATCCGCGCAATACAGCAGCGGGATCGCTGCGCCAATTGGATGCCAAGGTAACTGCAAACCGCAAGCTCAAATTCTTTGCCTATGCCTGGGGTGAGATGTCGGACATGCCTGCTGATACCCAACACGGCATGGTCGAGGTGTTCCGCAAATGGGGCTTTCCAGTCAATCCGCTGACGAAGCGGCTTAATAGTGCGGATGAGCTGATTGCGCATTATCGCGCCATTGGTCTTGAGCGCGCTAAGCTAGATTATGATATTGATGGCGTTGTCTACAAAGTGGACCGGCTGGATCTGCAAACGCGGCTTGGCTTCCGTTCACGCAGCCCGCGCTGGGCCATTGCGCATAAATTCCCGGCAGAACAGGCGACGACGATCCTGCGTGGCATAGACATTCAGGTTGGACGTACAGGCGCGCTGACACCGGTTGCACGACTTGAACCTATTACCGTCGGCGGTGTCGTTGTCACCAATGCGACGTTGCATAATGAAGACTACATCAAGGGAATTGGCCTCAAGGGCGAACGTATCCGCGATGAGGAACACGACATTCGCATCGGCGATACGGTGATCGTGCAGCGCGCCGGCGATGTCATTCCTCAGATTGTCGATGTGGTGTTGGAGAAGCGCCCAGCAGATGCTGTGCCGTTCCATTTCCCGCATGAATGCCCGGTCTGTGGCAGCCATGCGGTGCGTGAAGAAGGCGAAGCGGTCTATCGCTGCACAGGCGGTTTGACTTGCGCTGCTCAAGCGGTAGAGCGCATTCGTCATTTCGTATCGCGCAATGCGTTCGATATTGAAGGGCTTGGCGAAAAACAGGTCGAGTTCTTCTTCCATGCGGAAGATGACAACCTCAAGATCAAATCGCCTGCGGATATTTTCACGCTGCAAAGGCGACAGGCTGAATCACCCTTAAAGAAGCTCGAAAATATCGAGGGCTTTGGCGCAACGTCCGTGAAGAAGCTCTATGATGCGATCAATGACCGGCGTGAGATTGCGCTGCATCGGTTCCTGTTTGGACTCGGTATCCGCCATGTTGGCGAAGTGAATGCCAAGCGCTTTGCGAAGGCTTATCTCACCTATGATAAGTTTGCCGAGGCCGCGACATCTGCTGTTCCGCCGAAAGAAGGCGACCGCGCCGACAAGGGCAATGAAGCGTGGCAGGATCTGATTGCTGTCGAAGGCATCGGCGGTATTGTTGCCGAGGCTGTCGTCGATTTCTATGCCGAACCGCATAATGTGCAAGTGCTGAATGCGCTTCTGGCCGAAGTGAAGCCGCTCGATGAAGCAGCGCGCGTCGCAACTGGCTCGCCAGTGGAAGGCAAGACGGTGGTATTTACCGGCAGCCTTGAACGCATGTCGCGTGACGAGGCCAAAGCCATGGCCGAGCGGTATGGAGCCAAGACGGCAGGTTCTGTTTCGAAGAAAACTGATCTGGTTGTGGCCGGCCCGGGTGCCGGATCAAAGCTTGCAAAGGCTTCTGAGCTTGGCATTGAAGTGATTGACGAAGATGCGTGGCTCGCATTGGTTGGGGAAGGCTGATGGCTCCGTTCAAAGGTTTCGGCGACAAGGCCATTCCCTTTCTGAAGGCGCTCGATTTTCATCAAAACCGCGAGTGGTTTGTTGAGAATAAGGACCTGTTTGAAGAGCACCTCAAGGAGCCGCTTGGCGATTTGGTTGAGGAGTTGACGGGGCGGTTTGAAAAAGCCGGGCTACCGTTCAAGGGAGATCGTGTGAAAGCGCAGTTCCGCATCAAGCGGGACACGCGTTTTTCCAAGGATAAGGCTCCTTATAACCGGCATTTGTCAGCGCTTCTCTCGAACTCTGGCACCAAATGGGACGAGAGCGGTTGCTTCTATGTCTGCATCGGTTTGCCGGGTGTGCGGGATTGCTATGCAGGCGTTGCATGGTGGGGGCCGAAGAAACAAGTTCTGCAAGCCATCCGCGATGCAATTGTCGAAAAGCCGGACGACTATCGCACTGTCGTGGCAAAGCTCAAGAAAAGCGGTTTGCAGATCAGTGACAATGATCGGTTAAAGCGCACGCCGCGCGGCTTTGAAAGCGTGACAGAACCGGATTTGCTCGATGCTATTCGTAACCGGCATTTTGCGGTGCGCCTGGAAATCGATCCGAAAACGATCACTCGTGCAGACTTGTCTGATCGATTGTTCAAGTTTGCCGAGCAGTCGCGCCCGCTGATAGATTGGGTAAAAAAGATTGAAGGCACGGTTCCGCAAACATCAGAGTAATGCATTGATCCATCATGCTTTCTTATAGGTGATGCTGAAATGCAGCTGATCACGGGCAATTTCTTGTCTGGGATTCTTATAGTATGATTTTTTGCGAAAACTGATTTCAACTTAGCGAAAAATTTCCTAAGCACACTCTCATATTAAGGCACGGAGATGCTCGCGCACCGCGCCTCGGTATGATTGAGGAGTGATTTTTGTGGATCAGGGTTTTCGGTCGGCACCGGCTTCAGCACGCAACGATTTTTGGGTCGGCGTCAAACGAGGTGTTCCCATTGTTGCCGCAGGCGCCCCGTTTGGCTTGTTGTTCGGTGCTGTAGCGCTCGATAACGGTCTGTCGATCAGCGAAGCCGTGTTTATGAGTGCGATGCTCTATGCGGGTGCGAGCCAGATGGTCGGGCTCGATCTTTTCGGCCAGAACATTGCGCCATGGATGATTGTTCTGTCGATCTTTGCGGTTAATTTCCGCCATGTGCTTTATTCTGCGACAGTCGGGCGGCGTATCCGCCATTTCACATTCATGCAGAAAGCGGCAGCTTTTTTTCTACTGGTTGATCCACAATATGCCGAGGTTGAAATCCGCGCCGAGACGGGGAAGAAGATCAGCTTTGCCTGGTATATGGGCTTGGGCCTCACGATCTATGTCTGCTGGCTGCTTGAAACGCTTATAGGGGCGCTGTTCGGCAATCTGATTTCTGATCCCTATGCGCTCGGCATCGACTTCCTGCTGCCGATCTATTTTCTTGGCATGGTGATGAGTTTCCGCCATCGCGAGCACTGGTGGCCGGTGGTTATCGTCAGCGCTATTTGTGCTGTGGTTGCCTATAAACTTGTCGGCTCGCCGTGGCATGTGACGCTGGGTGCCGTAGGTGGTGTTTTGCTTGCAGCCATCCTCGCAAAGCCGCAAACAGGGGAGGCTTGAAACCATGTCAACGACGATCTGGATCATTCTTGCAGGTGCGGTCTGCACCTATCTCACCCGCGTCGGCGGACACCTGATTTTATCGCGATTTGAGCGTGTGCATTATCGCGTCGAAGCGGCATTGAATGCAGTGCCTGCGGCAGTTTTGACGGCAATCGTTGCCGCACCCGCATCGGATCATGGTTGGCGCGAGCTGCTCGTGCTCGTCTTCTGCGTTTTGCTGTCATTGCGCGTTGGCATGATGACGATGTTTTTTACGGGCGCAGCGCTGTTGATCGCGCTACGCCACTTCTTTCCGGCCTAATTTTAAAGAGCAGCCGTTGCCGTCTCTAGCCACTTGGCCTGCGCGCCATCGAGATGACCGATAAGCTTCTCACGCACCCTTGCATGATAGGCGTTCAACCAGTCAAGCTCTTCCTGTGTGAGTAGTGTTTTGTCGATCAGGCGGCGGTCGATGGGGCAGAAGGTGAGCGTTTCAAAGCTCATCATCGGCAGATCACCGCCTGCTGGCACTTCCGCTTCTTTCACGATGATCAGGTTTTCGATGCGGATACCGTAAACGCCCGGCTTGTAGTAGCCCGGTTCGTTGGAAAGGATCATGCCGGGCAGAAGCTCGTGTGCGCCTTTCTTGGAAATGCTCTGTGGGCCTTCATGGACCGAGAGGTAGCTACCGACGCCGTGACCGGTGCCGTGCGCATAATCAAAGCCTTGTTTCCAAAGTGCAATTCGCGCCAGCACGTCGATGTCCTGTCCGCGCGTGCCTTTCGGGAAACGTGCGGTAGTGATCGCAATCATGCCTTTGAGAACAAGCGTGAAAGAACGGATCGTTTCGGGTTTGATCGTGCCGATTGCAACCGTGCGGGTGATGTCGGTTGTGCCGTCGCGATATTGTGCACCAGAATCGATCAGATAAAGCTCACCATCTTCGAGTTTGCGATTGGTATCGGTGTTGACGCGATAATGGATAATTGCGCCGTCTGGGCCTGCTCCGGAAATCGAATCGAAGGAAAGCTCTTCGAGCGGCATCTGGAAATCGCGACCAGCCTTGTCGCGGCTTGCTTCCAGTTGCTGCGCGGCCGCGATTTCATCAACTGTGCCAGGTGTCTTACCGTCAAGCCAGGACAGGAAACTGACCATGGCCACGCCATCACGCTCGTGGGCGGAGCGGGAGCCGTCGAGTTCAGCCTTGTTCTTAATTGCGCGGGGCAGGCGGGCGGGGTCCTTGCCGTGGATCACGCTACCACCAGCGGCTTCAACTGCAAGGCGCAACTTTTCTGCAGCTAATGCCGGATCAAGCAGGATGGTTTCGCCTTGTGCTGCCCGCGCGCTCAGGTGGCCTTCAAGCTTGGACGGTTCGCAAAGTGTGGCGAGCTGCGTGAGATAGGCGCGAGGTTCGATGGCAAGCTTTCGCTCGTCAATGAACAATTCAGGCTCACCTTCTGCCGGGATGATCGCAAAACTCAATGGAAGGGGTGTATTGGAGACGTCTTTTCCGCGAATGTTAAACACCCATGCGACGGATGACGGGTCGGTCAGCACGGTCGCGCTTGCGCCCGTGCTTGCCACGGCCTTCTGCATCTCCTTGATCTTGTCTTCTGCTTCATGGCCAGCAAAGCGGGCAGGCTGAATAGTGACCGGCGCAAGAGGCGCTTCCGGCTGATCATCCCAGATGAGATCAACCAGATTTTGGGCGACTGGTACGAGCTTGCCGCCTTGGCTTTCCAGAGCTTCGCGCAATGCTGCCGCTTCCGCAATCGTGTGCAACCACGGATCAAAGCCAATCGTCAGGCCTTTGCCGTTTTCTGCGAGCCAGCTTGCAGGCGGATTGGTGACGAGGCTTTCATAGGAAAACACATTGCCATCAGTCTGATTGCGAACCTGCAATTCATAACGTCCGTCGATGAAAATGTAGGCGAGCTTTTTCAGGATCAGTGCTGCACCTGCCGAGCCCGTAAAGCCTGTGAGCCAGCTAAGGCGCTGGGCGCGTAGCGGTACATATTCGCCCTGATGTTCATCGGCGCGCGGAACGAGAAAGCCATCAAGGCTTTGCTCGGCCAGCTTCGCGCGTAGCAAAGCTACACGCGGCGCACCATTGGCCGGATCGGTGGTTACATCAAAAGTCTGAAAAGCCATGAGCGTAACTCGCAAAAATAAGGAAAGCAGCGTTATTTCAGGTGGCCACTCATTCAGGTGGCCATTATTTGAGGCGGCCATTATTTGAGGTGGATTGTGACCCAGCCTTCGCGATGAAAGGTTTTCTCGTGGGTAAGACCCTGCGCCTGATAGGCTGCAAGCACCATATCATGCTGGCTGTCGAGGATGCCCGAAAGGATGATCGAGCCGCTTGGTGCCAGATGTGACTTGAGTGATGGTGCTAGTTCCACCAAAGGATTGGCAAGAATATTGGCGACGATCAGATCAAACGGTGTGTAAGAGCGGAAGATCGGATGGTCAAAGCCTTCTGCCGTCGCTGTGATGACGTGTTCACTCACATCATTGAGAACGGTGTTTTCGGCTGCAACGGTGACTGCAATCGGGTCGATATCTGTAGCGAGAACCGGGATCGGTGCAAGCTTGGCGATAGCGATTGCTAGCACTGCGCTTCCTGTTCCAAGATCAAGCGCATTGGTTGGATGCTCGCGCTCCACCACTTCCTCAATCATTTCAAGGCAGCCGGATGTGGTGCCATGATGGCCAGTACCAAAAGCAAGTCCGGCATCGATCAAAATCGGGATTTCGTTTGGCTGCAGCTTGTCGCGATCATGCGAACCATGCACGAAGAAACGGCCCGCACGAACAGGCTTCAGACCTTCGAGCGAATGTGTAACCCAATCAATGTCTGGCAGCTCTTCAGTTTCAAACTTGCCCGCGCCGACCAGGGCGTCGATACGTGCTGCAAGCTCTTCAGCCCCGTCCTCGGTATAGACGGAAACTTCAGAAATCTGTCGGTCTTCATCGATTTCGGTAATCGCGATCGGAAAGCCGTCATCCTCGAACGCGCGTTCGAGGATGTCATAGATTCGTTCTGCTTCCGTCTTGTCCACTGAGAAGAAGAGGCGTGATTGGGGCATGGGTAAAAACTCTCTAAAAGATTCAGAGTAGTTCTTTAACCGTTTGCGCGGCCCTTTGCCAGATTCTTCAACTTTTGCAGTGCTGTATCTGCATTCTCTTGATAAGCGATAGTGCCACGGAAGCGTCCGCCCTTGTCGAGCAGAAACACGGAAGCCGTGTGATCCACGGTATATTCGCCATCTTCAGTCGGAACCTTCTTCGCATAGATGTGGTAAGACTTCACCACTTCAGCGACGCTTTCAGGCGTTCCGGTCACGCCAATGATACGGTCAGACACGTTGCTGACGTATGTTTTCATGATTTCCTGCGTATCGCGTTCCGGATCTACAGAGATGAAATACGCTTTAATATCAGCGGCTTCCGGACCAAGCTGTTTCAGATAGCCGTCCAGCTCGTAAAGCGTGGTTGGGCATACGTCCGGGCAATGTGTGAAGCCGAAGAAAACCAGAGAAGGTGTGGCGCGCAGATCTTTTTCAGTAAAAGGCTGTCCGTCCATCGCGACGAGATTAAACGATCCGCCGAAAGGCTCGTCGGCTGCGTTGCGGTCACGCAGCATATTGAAGCCAGCCGCACCGACAATTACGATGATGAAGGCGAAGATGAAGATGGGCAGGAATTTTTTCATGTCCAGTCAGCCTTGAATTTTGTTTTGCGTTTATCGCACATAAGCGCGCTAATTAGAATTTACATCGATCTGCGACAGGAAAGCGCTTATATGCAAGCACTAACTCGCCGCTGCAAACGATGTTGGAACGATAAACTCAGTCTAGCAGAATACAAAGATTTCAGAAAGTTTTGAAATGACGCAGGGTGAAGACCTCCGTTTCCAGAATAGCGAACCCCGTATTCATTCAACAGCACAGCTTAAAGCTTCGAAACTGGGCCGTTATGCCGACATTGGCGAGCGCGTGATCCTGCGTGAAGTGACGGTTGGCGACTTCACCTATTTTGAACGAAACGGCGAGGGGATTTACGCTGAAATCGGCAAATTTTGCTCGATTGCGGCCAATGTGCGTATCAACGCGCTTGAGCATCCAATGGAACGGCTGACGACCCACAAGGTGAGTTATCGCCCGAACGAGTATTTCCGTTATCTGGGTGTTGATGGTGATTTTCGTGCAAGGCGGCAGGCGAAGCGTGTCACAATCGGAAATGACGTGTGGATCGGCCATGGCGCAGTGATTACTCCGGACGTGACAATTGGTCATGGCGCAGTGATCGGCGCCAATGCTGTGGTGACAAAAGATGTAGCGCCTTATCATGTGGTCGGGGGCGTTCCTGCGCGTATCATCCGTAAGCGCTTTGACGAGAAAATTATCGATAAACTGCTAAAACTTTGCTGGTGGGATTGGCCGGTGGAAAAGCTCTATGAGGCAGTACCGGATATTCAGGCACTTGAAATCGAAGCATTTCTGGAGAAATGGGGCGATTAAGCATGACTCCCAAAAGTCGGAACCATTTTTGGGATAAACTCGTGCTTGAAAACAAAGAATTAAAGCGTGTCGCAATATTATGATCAAACGCGACACGCTTTAAGTGCGGCCGTCTTGCATTGCCTGATTTGCTTCTCCACTTGTCGTGTGGAGATTGTTGGAGATATCGAATGTCCAAATTGAGTAAGCTTGCCGGTTTCCTGGTTGCACCGATGTTACTGCTCGGGGCCTCAGCAGCTGTTTCTGCCGAGGAGGTTGGCCAGGTTGGTGTTGACTGGCTTGGTAATGACATTGTGGTAGATGCCGTGCAGGACCCGAAAGTGCAGGGCGTAACCTGTTATCTCGCATCGTTCTCACGCGGGATGATCGACCGATTGCAAAAAGGCAACTGGTTTGAAAATCCTTCGAACGCCTCGATTTCCTGCGAGCAATCCGGCCCGATTACCATTGGCGACATCAAGCTCGGCAAGGGTGGCGAGCGGGTCTTTTCAGAGCGTACGAGCCTGATTTGGAAGAAGCTGGTCATCACGCGCATCTACGATCAGAAAAACAATACGTTGCTGTATCTCGCACACGCTACGCAGGTGCAGGACGGATCGGCCAAGACATCGCTCTCAACCGTTCCGCTTTTCAAGGGTGATGTAACTTGGGAACAAGGAAAGCCGGAGTAGGCCCGGCTGTTCTTATCTTAGGGATTATGCGCGCTGGACGAAGCTGTCGAGAACACGCTTTTGGCCAGCTTTGTCGAAATCGATGGTGAGCTTGTTGCCGTCGATTGTTGCGATTGTTCCATTGCCAAACTTGATGTGGAACACGCGGTCGCCAACGAAATAGTCTGACGGCTTGTCGGCTACCGATTTCGCAACCAGTTCACCGTCAATCGTGCGGCCTTTGACAGAACCACGACCGGCACCAAAGCCGGAATCCGTCTCGCCATAGCCGATGCGTTCTACCTTGCTACCGGAACGTGAGCCCCAATTGTTACGCGTCGCTTCCGTGCGGTTCTGTTGCGCGCGCTGCCAGCCGGGCGTTGAATAGGTGTTCTGGAACGGATCGGCCTTGTCGAAGCGCGACTGTCCATAACCGCTATTGCCATAGCCACCGTAGTTGCCTTCCATCTCGGCCACTTCCACATGCGGCTCAGGAAGCTCTTCCAGAAAGCGTGACGGAATAGTCGATTGCCACATGCCATGGATACGACGGTTGGAAACGAACCAGATATGCAGGTTCCTTTTGGCCCGTGTCACGCCCACATAGGCAAGACGGCGTTCTTCTTCCAGGCCTGAACGTCCGCCTTCATCCAGTGCGCGCTGGTGCGGAAACAGTCCTTCTTCCCAACCGGGCAGAAAGACGGTTTCAAATTCCAGACCCTTTGCGGAATGGAGCGTCATGATGTTGACGGCATCCATATCTTCGTTCTTCTCAGCATCCATGACGAGCGCGACATGCTCAAGGAAACCGCGCAGGCTCTCATATTCCTCCATGGAACGGATAAGTTCCTTGAGGTTCTCGAGACGTCCCGGTGCTTCTGCTGATTTATCGTTCTGCCACATGGCCGTGTAGCCAGACTCATCCAGAATGTTTTCTGCTAGTTCCGTATGCGGGGTATTGTCGATGAGCGACTGCCAGCGGCGGAAATTATCGACCACTTCGCGCAGAGCCGAGCGTGGCTTGGGCTTCAGTTCTTCGGTTTCCACCAGATCGCAGGCGGCAGCAAACATCGAAATGTCACGTGCACGGGCATAGTCATGCACCTGACGGATTGCTGCCTCACCAAGGCCACGTTTCGGCGTGTTGATGATGCGCTCAAGGGCCAGATCGTCTGCGGGTTGGGCCACGACGCGCAAATAAGCCATTGCATCGCGGATTTCGAGGCGTTCATAGAAACGCGGACCACCGATAACCCGGTAATTGAGGCCGAGCGTCACGAAGCGATCTTCAAATTCGCGCATCTGGAACGATGCGCGCACGAGGATCGCCATGTTGTTGAGCAAATGGCCCTGTCGCTGCGCCTGTTCGATCGCTTCGCCAACTGCACGGGCTTCTTCCTCAGAATCCCAAGCAGCGTGGATTTTGACTTTCGGATCGTCGGGATTTGGTGCTTCGGTGAAAAGTGTCTTACCGAGGCGCCCTTCATTGTGCGCGATGAGATGAGCGGCTGTGCCAAGAATATGCGCTGTCGAGCGATAGTTGCGCTCAAGCTTGATAACCACTGCGCCAGGGAAATCCTTATCGAAGCGGAGAATGTTATCCACTTCCGCACCACGCCAGCCATAGATCGACTGATCGTCGTCACCAACGCAGCACAAGTTTACTTTGTTTTCGCTCGCGCCGAGTTCGCTTTGATCACCGGCTCGCACTGGTGCCGTCGTCCTTGATTGCGGTCGCTGAGCAAGCAGGCGAAGCCACATATATTGGGCGGTGTTGGTATCCTGATATTCGTCCACCAGAATATAGCGGAACTTTGCATGATATTCGCGCAGGATGTCTGGATGCGTGCGGAAGATGCGGATCGGGTGCAGCAGCAGATCACCGAAATCACAGGCGTTCAGGGTGCGCAAACGCTCCTGATAGGAATGATAAAGCTCGCGGCCCTTGCCATTGCCGAACGAACGCGCATCGCCTTCCGGAATATCTGCAGGGCCAAAGCCTTTGTTCTTCCATCCATCGATCATGTTGGCGAAAGTGCGAGCCGGCCAGCGCTTGTCGTCCAGACCTTCGGCCTGAATAAGCTGCTTGATCAACCGGATCACATCGTCGGTATCGAGAATGGTGAAATCAGAAGTGAGGTTCACCAGTTCCGCATGACGGCGCAAAAGCTTCACGCCTATGGAGTGAAACGTGCCGAGCCATGGCATGCCTTCGACAGCGCCGCCGACCAGATGGCCGATACGCTCTTTCATCTCGCGCGCAGCCTTGTTGGTAAAGGTCACGGCAAGGATCTGGCTTGGATAGGCAAGGCCAGTCGTCAAAATATGCGCGATGCGGGTGGTAAGCACACGTGTCTTGCCAGTGCCTGCACCTGCAAGAACCAGAACCGGACCTTCGGTGGTCAGAACGGCCTGGCGCTGTTCAGGATTCAGGCCCTGCAAATAATCAGGTTCACCACGTTGCTGGTTGCGCGCTGCCATAGCACGCGCAGCAATGCCTCCGGCAGCTGGCGCGCGGTCAGCCGGTGCTTCATTGCCGAAGAACGGCATATCATCAGGGAAATCGGACATTGCTACCGAATGTAGTGATTCGCCGATGAAAAACCAGCGAAAGCGTTAAACTATTCGAGCTGCGTGACGCGGCGGTCGGTAAAATTGAGGCGGTGTGAAGCCAGAGCTTCGACCAGACCACGCATTTCCGGCTCGCGACTGAGCAGGTCGTCGAGTTCTGTCATCTGGTTCATTGCGATCAGACGAAGGATGTCATCGCGGATCGTACCATCAGCCCGACGCGGTAAATGTGCTACCGGCTGGATGAGTTCGAGTTTGGTGCCTTTGAGGCGCGCGCGCAGGCTCTTTTCGTCCGCATCCAGCGTTTCAACGAATGCATAAAGGCCAACGCCTTTCGCTGGCAGCGAATAAAGCGCCAGCGCCATATCCTTTACGCGCGGATCGGATTTGAGGGCGGCCATGATGGTTGGGCCTTCATTGTCGATCCGGTCGCCTGTGCCTTCACCATCTGACCAATTGAAGATACCGCGGGTGACGAAATTATAAACCTTCTTGCCGGTTGCCAGCCAGATACGCGACGGCAGCGAACGGCGTGCAAGAATGCGCTTCTCGGTCGGCGTCATCAGATCGGCAGCAAAGGCGCGCTTCTGCTTGATGAGATGGCGAAAATCTTCATAGGCCAGCAGGCGATAAAACGCACCACGACGACGATGCACGCTTGCAAGCTGGAAATCAATGACGGCTGCTTCGCCTTCTGGCGTCATAAGCCAGTTTTGTGGTTTCGCAAGGTCATTATGTGTAACGCCAAGGCGCCGCATGTCGCGTAGAATACGGTGTGCTGTACGATACCATTTTGGATCGGATGGACGCGCAAGATGCAGCGGTGTGCCTTCCGTCCACGAACGATAGAGCCCATCGCGGTCGGTATAAAGAAGCTGTGGAACACCTTCGATGCCGCGCACGGTCTTAAGGCCACGGATTTCGCGCCGCGCCAGAACCCATGCAAGCGGCTTCGACCACCATGGTGCAGCGCTGACCACACGACGGATGATACGTGTGTCGGGTTCGCCTGCAAAATAGCCTGCGCGGGTTTCGGAAAATACATCGCGTTTAAAGACGGCGGTTTCCACAAACTCCGGTATGCGGTCACCTTTTGCGGGTACATCAATATTTGGGTTCTGAGCCATAAAGTTCCACTAGCCGCTTGTGTCCCATCAATCAAGTTTGATGACACTGTTCGCCTGTTGCAATCATGCGAATGAGGGCGCAAAAGAACTCACATTGAGCTTAAAGCGCGCTGCGCTTTAAATTTTACTTTCAGCATGTCGTTATGGGAAAACCGGTTCCCACTTTTCCGCGACGTGCTCAGGGGAGAAAATTGATCATGCCGCAGAGTGACGATATCAAGCAGATCATCCGACAGGAGCAGGCGCTGATTTTCACGTCTTTTAATGAAAACGACGCGTTTTCGTTGGGCCAGCGGATACGTGATCTGGCTGTAAAGCAGAAGCTTCCAGTCGCCATTGATATATCGCTCTGGGATCGCCGTTTGTTCTTCGCTGCGACAGCCGGAACCACGGTCGATAACACGGAATGGCTTCGCCGCAAGTTCAACGTGGTGCGTCGCTTTCATGCTTCGAGCTATCGCCTTGTTCTGGAGCAGAACCGCGACGACAAAATGTTTGCCGCACACAAGGCGCTGGATGTAGCGGATTATGCATTGGCGGGCGGAGGCTTCCCAATCCATGTTGCAGGAGCGGGCGTTATCGGAACGGCCATTGTTTCTGGTCTGCCGCAACGCGAAGATCATAACCTTGTCGTGCGGGCCATTGCCGAGCATCTGGGACAGGACCCGGTCGCGCTGGCTTTGACCGCTGTTTGAAAATTGAAATACGGAGAATGAACGATGTCGCTTCAGAATGTGGTTGCCCTTCAGCGAAATGAGGAGGGCATTGCAGCCGCTGTTGCTATCCTGAAACAACGTTTTGGTGAACGCGCCCAGACCGGGCAGGCAATCCGCGAGCAGCATGGCCACACGACGACATATGTGCCGACGCAGGCACCCGACATCGTCATTTTCGCACAGACAACACAAGACGTGCAGGATGTCGTTCACATCTGCGCCGAGCATAAGGTGCCGGTGATCGCATTTGGTGCCGGTTCCTCGCTTGAGGGCCAGGTAAATGCACCTGCCGGTGGCGTGTCGATCGATTTGACTGGGATGAACCGTGTTCTGGCGGTTCATGCAGAAGACCTTGATTGTGTGATAGAGCCGGGTATCACGCGACGGGAATTGAATGAATATCTGCGCGATACTGGGCTTTTCTTTCCAATTGATCCGGGTGCGAATGCAACGCTTGGCGGCATGGCTTCTACACGCGCTTCCGGTACAAATGCGGTTCGCTATGGCACCATGCGCGAAAACGTAATGGCGCTCAAAGCTGTCATGCCGGATGGTCGCCTGATCGAAACATCGAAGCGCGTGAAGAAGACCGCAGCGGGTTACGATCTCACCAGACTTTTGATTGGCTCGGAAGGTACGCTCGGCATTATCACCGAGCTTACTTTGAAACTGCAGGGCATCCCGCAGGCAGTATCGGGCGGCATCTGTCCATTCCCCGATGTTGAATCGGCCTGCCGTGCAGTGATCGAAACCATTCAGATGGGTATTCCGGTGGCACGCATTGAGCTGGTCAACAAGCTTCAGATGGAAGCGTTGATCCTGCATTCCAAACTGCCTTATGAAGCACAACCCTATTTGTTCGTAGAGTTTCACGGCACGGAAACCGGCGTTGCTGAGCAGGCGGAAATTTTTGGTGAAATTGCTGCCGAAAATGGCGGAGGTGAATTTCGCTGGACCAATGATCCTGAAGAGCGCGACCGGCTATGGCGTGCGCGGCATGATGCCTATCTGGCCTCCTTCCTTCTGCGTCCGGGTGCCAAGGGTGTCTCGACGGATGTTTGCGTACCGATTTCGCGCCTTGCCGATTGCATCGCAGAGACCGAAAAAGACTTGGCTGAAAGCGGACTGATCGCCCCGGTGGTCGGCCATGTCGGCGACGGTAATTTCCATCTTCTTCTGCTACTCGATACGGATGACGCAGCGGAAATGGCGCGGGCGGAAGAGTTCATGGATCGACTGGTCAAGCGCGCTCTGGCTATGGAAGGCACTTGCACGGGCGAGCACGGTATCGGCCAGGGCAAGATGAAATACCTCCCCATGGAGCTTGGCGAGGCGACTGATTACATGCGCATGATCAAGAAATCGCTTGATCCGGACAATATTATGAACCCCGGCAAGATTCTTATTCCGTGAATCAAATCAGCGGTTTGGTGAGCGTTTTTCAGACGTTGATTCAATCAGGTTTTTAATTCGGCTCGGCGTGAGGCACTTTGTCTTGTTATCGCCGGGCCTTGTTATCGCCGGACTGATGTCGTTTTTGCAGAAATATGATTAGACCCGAAAAGCATTTCACACTTTCCGGGCTCATGCTTTATGTTGCGCTGTAACGAGAGCGTGATTCACCGTTTGTTTTCGTGTAATTCTGAAATTCGCACAATACCGGAGTTTTTTCTTGGGCCGCATATTCGTCATCGTCGGAGGGCTTTTGGTGTTGCTTTTGACGGCAGCGCTTGTCGTGCCGCCCTTTGTTGACTGGAGCGGCTACCGTGCCGATTTCGAACGTGAAGCAAGCCGGGTACTTGGCCGTCCGGTGCATGTGACGGGTGATGTGAGTGCGCGTCTACTGCCTTTTCCTTCTGTGGCATTTTCCGATGTCCGCGTAGGTGATGTCGCCCGTCCGGTGATGACGGTTGATACGTTTTCGATGGATGCAGAATTGATGCCGTTTCTGCGCGGCCAGCTCTTGATTTTCGATATGCGCGTTGAGCGCCCGCAGGCCATTGTTTCCCTCGATAAGGACGGTAAGGTGGATTGGGCAATTCGTCCTTCCACGCCAATTGATCCGGCCCATATCAAGGTCGAGCGGCTTTCAATTCTGGACGGCACAGCGACCCTACATGATGAAGCAAGCGGACGTCTTCATACGGCGACATCTATCAATGCGGTGATGTCTGCGAATAGTCTTTCCGGGCCCTGGCAGGCCAATGGTACTTTGGATATTGAAGGGCAGAAGCTCGCGCTTGATCTCAACAGTGGTGAGGCAAAGCCCGATGGTTCGTTGCGACTGCGGGCACGTATTTCTCCCGATGCAATTCCCGCATCCTTTGAAACAGATGGCGATATTACTTTGAAGGAGGGGCGTCTCAACTATGCAGGCAACTTCTCGCTTCGTTCGGCGGATGCCGTTGCACTGAATACCAAAAATCAGAAGACACCAACTGAGAAGCCGTTTTTTAGCGATTTACGGCTGTCGGGCAAGTTCGAGGCGGACAGAAGCCGGTTTGATGCCCGCGAATTCCGTATGGAACAAGGGCCTGCCGATAATCCTTATGTGGTAAACGGCAAGGCATTTATTGATTACGGCGACACGCCGCGTTTTGATATCAGCGCCGATGGACAGCAGATTTTCTGGGGTCCCGTCGAAACCACGGAAGACCAGCAGGCTGTTACACCCGTGCCGCTCGGTGATCGTGTGGCACTTGTCCGCCGTATGCTTGAACAATTACCAATCCCCGGAATGCCCGGCAACGTGGAACTGCGTTTGCCTGCGGTGATTGCCGGTGGCACCACAATTCGCTCCGTGACGATCAGTGCAGGCCCTGACGGCAACGGCTGGAATATCCGCCAGTTTTCCGCTGATCTGCCGGGACGCACGAAGGTTGAAGCAAAGGGCAAGCTTTCTGTTGGTAAGGATTTTGGCTTTGCAGGCGATATGCTTGTGGCTTCGCGCCAGCCATCAGGACTTGCCTCATGGCTCAATGAGACTGTCGATGAATCGATCCGCAAACTTGATAGCGTCGGCTTTTCCGGCAAAGTCGATCTGCGTGATGGCATGCAGAGTATTGACGAACTTGAAGTCGGATTGGGGCAAACGTCGCTGAAAGGCAGCTTCCTGCGACAAGTCGCTGGCTCTGCTGAGCCAGCTGTTACGCTTAGGCTTCATGGTGGCGCAGTCGATAGCGATGCGTTGCGGGCCTTTACAGGCTTTTTCTCAAGCGGTCATGGCATGGCTTCTCTTGAAGGGCAGGCGCTTGATATCGGTTTCAAGGCAGGGCCAGTTCAGTACGAGGATATGGAAGCAGGTAGTGTTGATCTTGCTGTGCGCGTGCATGGTGGACGTTTTGATTTTGATCGCCTGATGGTCAACGATGTAGCCGGTACGACTTTAACGGCGACGGGTGCCTATGAGCCGTTTGCGTCTGCGCCGTCAGGTACGCTGGATGCGACTTTGCTGTCTGCAGATCTGTCGCATTTTCTGACGCTGGTCGCGCATCGTCATCCACAAATCCCATTTTTCAGGTCGCTTTCGGCACGTGCGGACAATTATCCGGGCCTGTTTGATGACACCGAAATTAACATTATTGCCAATGCAGTCGCAGCGCCGAATGGTGATGCTGCGCCAGTCGCTTCTGCAAACAACAGTGCTGGCAAGAATGCTGGCACAGACAAGAGTGCGCGGACCAAAGAAGCGAACACAAAGACCCCCGCCAAGGGCGGTGAAGCATCTTTCAGCGTGACCGGCAAAGCGGGCGGGATGAAGCTGGATCTCTCAGGCACCACGAGTGGCGGGAGTTCCGAGAGTGATCCGATGCAGATGCAGCTGAACGGAACTGCAACATCTCAGAACGGAGAAACTGTTCTCGCGCTTCTGGGCCTGCCGTCACTGCCTTTGGGGCTTGCTGGTGAGTTGACGGCGGATTTAACCATGCAGGGTGCGCCGAGCGCCGGTATGCGGACACAACTTAAGCTAACGGCGCCCGATGGAACGGCTGCCGCCGATGGCATCCTCTCGCTAGTTGGAGGCGATATTGCCGCAAGCGGTAAGGCTCAGTTGAAATCTGACGATTTGCAGCCATTTATCGCGACAGCTGGTTATTCTTTGCCGGGATTTGGCGAGGGGCTGTCCGCTGATCTTTCCAGCGATTTCCAGTTTGCAAAAGGCCTTCTTCGCTTTCCGAACTTTTCTGGCAAGCTCGGCGGAGATGATGTTTCGGCGCGCATAGAAGCAAATTTTTCCGATAGCGGTCTGCCACAACTCAAGGGTGAGGCCAAACTGGCTTCTATCGAGCTTGGTAGTCTGGCAGCGATCATGTTGGGGCAGGAGGCTATTGAGCCTGTAAAGGCATCAAAAGTATCGATCTGGCCAAAGACACCATTTTCTGTGCGACCATCCTTGCCGCTGCTCATTGATATGAAGCTTAACGCAGCACAGGCTCATATGGATGGGTTTGGAGTTTTGAGCGATTTTTCTACCCGACTCCAGAAGGGCATGGATGATCTGACGCTTGGCGAGCTGACAGGTAATTGGGCCGGCGGCTATCTGGTTGGCAATGTTTCGCTGCGCAACAATGATAAGACTGCGCTTTTGACCTCCGATCTCAAATGGAGCGGTGCTGCGCTTCAGGATTTTTACCGTCTGCCAGACGGTAGCAATCCCTTCTCAGGTACGGTGAAAGCCGCTCTGTCTTTGAATGGTAGCGGTACGAGCGTGGCCGATCTTGTTTCATCTCTCGCAGGATCAGGCAGTGCAGATGTTGAAAACTTTGCGATCAATGGCCTTGATCAAAATGCTTTCGCGGGGATGCTTACAGCGGCTGATGCCATGGGCGATCAACCTGCAGGCGCTTCCCAACTAGATGCAAAGCAGTTTGCGGCGATTGCAGACAAGGCAGTCGGTCAGGGAAGCTTTGCTGCTGGTAACGCACGGTTTGATTTCACTGTCGCCGGTGGCATTGCCCGACTGGCACCGATTAGCCTTAATTCCGGTGACACGGTGCTGGCAGGGGATTTACAGTTGGATCTCTCCACATTGGGTTTGAGCGGTGAAGGCAGCTTATCTTTCAAGCAGGCTGAAGATACGCAGTCTGGCAGTGCGGCCAATCTCAGGTATTCAATCGGTGGGTTTTATGAGGAACCATCGGTTCAGTTCGATCGTCAGCCGTTGGTCCAGTTCCTAACGCAGCGCGCGCTTGAGCGGGAACAGGAACGCGTCGAGGCCATGCAGGCCAGCATCATGGAGAAGCAGCGCCTGCGTCGTCAGCTTGATCTGCTTTCATCGGATGCGCAGGAGCGTGAACGTTTGAGGCTGGAAGAAGAAGCACGTCGCAAGGCGGAAGCCGAAGCACGCGAACAGGCTGCACGAAACGCTCTCGAGGCACAGCGTCCCGCAGTTGGCGGCAATCCGCCAGCTCAGCTCAACGGGCAGCAGGGTGGACAGTCGTTGAATGAGTTTCTGAAGGATCTGGAGCAATCGCCGACTACGGCGCCAAGTCTTCAGCCTTAGAGCGCGTTTCGATCTGATTGAAGCAGATCGGCGCTCTACCGCATCTTATTCGAAGCATAATCTTATCGATCCTCGGGTCACTCCGGTCGGATTATGTTCTAAATCTGAAGTCTCGATTTCAGCCAGTCGAGAACATAGAGGCGCAAGGCGGATGACAGGTTGATCGTGCGATCACGCTGTCCATCGATCCCGGCAATCAGTGATGCCACGGAAACCTGTCGTTTCTGTGCTATTTCTTCAAGGATTTCGAAGAACGGCTCTTCAAGCGTGTAGCTCGTGGCGTGGCCGCGAATAGTGACAGAGCGCTTTCGCAAGCGGGCTGACTGATTCACGTGTTCTCATCCGGTTTATCGCGCGAATCGAGCTTGTTGTTTGCGAGAAAGTTTTCGGTCTTACGGGTTTCTGCTTGCGCGAAATCTTTCTCGGCCTTGGTCCTGCCAAACAGAACTCTGTTCTGTTCAGCTTGCTTTTCCTTGGAGGCACGCGCCTTGTTCTTTTTGAACTGGCGCAGATTGATGATCTCACTCATGAATGCCTGCTGTAGCTAAGCCGCCAGAGGGATAACGGCCTCGACGCTTCTACTTTTCTGGGGTTTTCGGATTGGTGAACCACCATATCAGCAGTGAAAGTATCACGAGCAGAAGTAGTCCGAAAGTCATCTGCCACAGCGGAAAATTCGGCGCGTCTTTGGCGACAAAGAAGCCCGCAACGATGCCGCTAAACCATAAGACAATTTGAGCTATTAAACGCAGCATATTAAAACCGATCCAGATGAGTTGCCGTCGAGCCAGAACATTTCCAGTTTAAATTGAATCATTAGAAATGCTCTATCTTTTGTTTTTACGCACATCTTGTTCCGAAAACCCGTTCCCACTTTTCGGATGTGCTCCAGTATTTACAGAATAATAATCTGCACGCTTTGATTAAAGTCAATTACCATGCGATGGCCGATGACGAGTTAGAAATTTTAAAAGCACAAAAAGCAAAACGCCGGCAGAAGTTTCTTCTACCGGCGCATAGAATGTTTCAGAATAAGATAAGACTTACTTTTTGCGGAAGGAGTCGAGCGAGACAACATCTGCAGACGGCTTGGGTTCCGTATCTTCTCCGTCAGCTGCTTCTTTATCCTTGGCGGCAGCATCTTCCTTTTCAGCCGCAGTCTTACGCGGCTTGGATTTTGATTTCGGCGACTTTGCCGGAGCTTCCTCAGAGGAGATCAGCTCAATCGAAGAAATATTGCTGCCTTCATCATTGTCGCTCGTCGGCTGGACAACGGACACATCGAATTCCAGCTCGAAATTCACTGATGGGTCATAGAAACCACGAATAGCGGCGAAGGGGACTGTCAGCTTTTCAGGCACATCGCCGAAGGAAAGGCCGATTTCAAACAGCTGGTCCGTAACCAGCATGTCCCAGAACTGGTGCTGCAACACAACTGTCATCTGCTCAGGATATTTTTCCTTGAGGCGCGATGAAATGCGTACACCAGGCGCTCCTGTGAGGAACGTGATGAAGAAGTGGTGGTTTCCAGGCAAGCCAGTCGTCGCCACTTCCGCAAGAACCTTGCGAATGACGCCACGTAGGGCTTCCTGAGCTAGAATATCATAACGGATCAGGTCCTGTACCATATTTTGCTTATCCCACGGATTCGCGGGTTGATGTCAAGTTTGTTCTCAGGGGAATTGAAAATTATATCGTGAAAAAGCTCAACTCCCACGATGGTGGGACTGAAAGAGCAATCAGGGCGCGAATTTGACGATGCTGAAAGGCAAAGTACGCAGCTTATGAGCGCTTACCAAAAGCCATCAGAAATGTACGCACGCCATTGATCGAGCTTTGCTCAATTATAGAATCGTCGATGCTTTGGCCTGTCAGGAGATGGTAATGGATATCGGCATTGATAAGCGCCAGATAGTGACGGGCAGCAAGGTCTGGGTCTTCGATCACCAAATCGCCCGCAAGAGCAAGTCGCGCCAGATGGGCTGCAATAGCGGGCACACCTTGTGCGGGGCCTTTTGTGCTGCAAAGCTTTGCACCCAGTGGAAGAGCGTCCTCGTCGGATTGAAACACTTTGCGTAAAAATGCAGTCGAGGGATCATAAACGCAATTGCGACTCATCCTGATGGAGAAGGCGATAAGGTCCTCTTCAAGATTTTCGCTCGATTGCGGAAAAGTTGCGAGGACAGCAAAAAGGCTCGACATCATCCTGTCGAAAGCGTCATCCACAACGGCCGCCAACAGTGCTTCTTTATCACGATAGTGATTATAGATCGTCTGGCGAGATACACCGGCCTCACTGGCAATCAGATCGATACTCGCACCCTGAAAGCCATCGCGATAAAAAACGCGAGCAGCAGCGCAAAGAATGAAGTCGCGCTTCATGCATTGCCCCGGCTTGATGACCGTGGAACTCACCCCTTTGGGAAGGGTAGCGGGTCTATCCGATAGAACGGCGATATCGAGCATGTCAGTAGGTTTCATATCCTTAACATAAGACGACTTGACGGTTTGGACAATAGTGTCTAATTTTACAGTTGTGTCAAAACGGTTTTGACAATCCGTCCATTGTGGCGATTGCTACACTATTTTTAAAGGCTGGGATATCCGGTTGGGGGCCGGAAATGTCACAGAAATTATTAAAAATATGCAGCAGTAACATGTGGATAGAACATCTGTTGCGATATTTGGACTTTGGCTTTCCCATCCTCCCAAGCGGTGCCGCGGGCCTGAATGTGTCCAAAATCGCAACAGGCGACTCACGAAACATTGATGAAAGCGCTCCTCCCCATGACTTCTGGTCTCGTGCGCAATGCGATTATTCTCGGCCTTTTGTCCGCTATTGGTCCGTTTGCTATAGATATGTACCTGCCTGCACTACCGACAATCGCTTCAGATCTCCATGCGGAGACGAGCGCGGTGCAGATGAGTCTGCTTGCATTCTTTCTGGCATTGGCGCTGGCACAACTTTTCCTTGGACCTCTTTCCGACATGATCGGACGCAAGCTGCCGCTTTATGGCGGTCTGGTTCTGTTTTCCATCGGTAGTATCGGATCAGCCTTTGCATCGGATATTGATATTCTGGTGTTGTTCCGCTTTGTACAGGGCATTGGCGCTGCGTCCGGCTCCGTTATTCCACGCGCGATTGTGCGTGATTTGCACACCGGAGTGGATGCGGCACGCCTCATGTCTCTGCTGATGCTGGTTTTCTCCATCTCTCCAATTCTGGCACCACTCACCGGCTCTGTGCTGATCAGCTTTTTTGGATGGCGCAGCGTGTTCTGGGCGGTGTTTATTGCGGCGCTGATTGGCATTGCGCTTATTGGATCACTGCTCAAAGAGACACGTGGCGCGGAAGCGCGACTTGAGAGCAATATTAGTAGTGCGCTCAGCGGCTATGCGCGCCTGCTCAAAGACCGCTACTTCCTTGGCCTGGTCAGCATTGGCGGTTTTGGTATCTCGGCATTCTTCGTCTATCTGGCGAATTCATCCTTCGTGCTTATCGACCATTACGGTCTGACGCCGAGCCAATATGCGATCGCGTTCTCCGTCAATGCCGTGTCATTCTTCGCGGCTTCTCAGCTCAATGGGGTGCTTGGCGCACGCTTTGGACTGCGCCGTGTGGTCAAGATGGCAGTAACCGGCTTTGCCACATCCATGGTGGCGCTACTCGCAGTCATTCTGCTGGGCTATCAGTCGCTTTATGTGATGGCGGCGTTCCTGTTCGTCGGCTATGGCTTTTTAGGCTTGGTCATTCCGACAACGGCAGTGCTTGCGCTTGAAGATTATGGCGAGATCGCCGGAACTGCATCTGCATTGATGGGTACATTGCAGTTTGTCATTGGCGGTTTGGCCATCGCCGTGACGAGCGCTGTCTTCGACGGATCACCATTGCCGATGGTTGCTGGTATAGCGGCTTGTGCTGTCCTTGCATTCATCATCGCAATGATTGCACTTTCGTCCAAAACACAACCAGCGGAGATAGAGGTAACGGAAACACAAGTGCCCGAAACCGAACCAGCTATCGTCTGACGTTGCTAAAGCGTGTCGCATTTCAAGTATGATCATGCGACGCGCTTTAAGCTTTATCCAGCGCGAAATGGCTTCGCCTTAAAAGGCCCGAAGACTAAAAATTCAATTGATGAGGGAAAGTGGAGGCTTCTGTTGCCAGGTGCCTCCGAACCCCGCCTTAAGGTGCTAACCCTAAGGGCTTTAGAGTGGGTTTCCCGCACCGCCATTAGGCAGCGAGAGCGTAACCCTGAGCTTTGTTGTCATTTGCAACTACTCAATTGACCCGATAACGGTGGTATCATGCCGAGCAAAAGAGCGATCTTTACACCCTTGTCGATCCTATTTCGCCCCCGCCACAGCACAACTTGCTTCTGAAGCATCTTGTGTTCTGGTGGAGGCGCCGGGTACCGCCCCCGGGTCCAATAGGTTTATTACATCGTCCATTTATCACCATAGTCAGCTTGCGCTGACACGCCGTATATAGGCGTCCTTCCTCGTGATTGGAAGAGGGTAGTTGTGATTTTACAGGTTGTTGGCGGCCGACTGGCTTCGCTTTTTGCGTTCATTTTTCATTGACAGCCAGCTTCCGCTGGTCAATCCTCGTGACACTATCGGTGCATGGCTTGATAGGGATCGAAATTCTCCGGCTCTGGCGGAGGTTTAAACGGGGCAAAGGCCCAATCGAAGGAGAGTGGATATATGAGTGAATATCTCGCGGATGTCCGTCGTTATGATGCTGGTGCAGATGAAGCCGTTGTCGAGAAGATCGTAAAGCATCTCGGTATTGCGCTGCGCAATCGCGATTCCTCTCTCGTTTCGGCGACGGACCCGGAAGAATTGAAGCGCGTTCGCGATAGCTGGGTGGCGAAAAAGCTCGGTGTTGCTGATGCTGCAAAAGCCGAAGAAGTGGTCAATCACGTGGCGGAAGTCATGAAGGGCGATCGCAACAAGCACCGCGTCACCTTCTATTATCTGGTAGCCAAGCAGCTCGGTAAGCTCGGCGACCTTTGATCTTTTCACTCCCCTGTGGAGTTTGAAACCTCGGTGCCTCGTCGCGCCGAGGTTTTTCTTTATAGTGGTGTCAAAACGAATCGGCCCGGAAAGTAATCCCTATGCGCACCTATCTCGACCTTCTCCAGCATGTGCTCGACAACGGTTCTGACCGTGGGGACCGCACCGGAACAGGCACGCGCTCGGTGTTCGGCTATCAGATGCGGTTCAATCTGGCCGAAGGCTTCCCGGTTCTGACGACGAAAAAGCTGCATCTGCGCTCAATCATCCATGAACTGCTGTGGTTTCTCAAAGGCGATACCAACATCGCTTATCTCAAGGAAAACGGCGTTTCGATATGGGATGAATGGGCCGATGAAAATGGTGATCTCGGTCCGGTCTATGGCTATCAGTGGCGTTCGTGGCCTGCACCAGATGGCCGCCACATTGACCAGATCGCGAATCTTTTAAAGATGTTGCGGGAAAATCCTAATTCACGACGTTTGATCGTCTCTGCGTGGAATCCGGCACTGGTCGATGAAATGGCTCTGCCGCCATGTCATTGCCTGTTCCAGTTTTATGTGTCGGACGGCAAGCTTTCCTGCCAGCTTTATCAGCGTTCGGCGGATATTTTCCTGGGCGTTCCGTTCAACATCGCATCCTACGCGCTGCTGACGATGATGATCGCGCAGGTGGCAGACCTTGAGCCGGGTGACTTCGTTCACACACTGGGCGACGCGCATATCTATTCCAACCATTTCGAGCAGGCGCGTCTGCAGCTTACCCGCACCCCGAAGCAGTTGCCGACGATGCGGATCAATCCAAATGTAAAAGACCTGTTTGATTTCCGTTTTGAGGATTTTGAACTTGTTGGATACGAAGCCGATCCAACGATCAAAGCTCCGATTGCGGTGTAAGACATGACAACTCGGAAGCCGATTGTATCGATCATCGTGGCTGCTGCTGAAAACAATGTCATTGGTCGTGACAACGACATGCCATGGAAGCTGTCGACCGATCTCAAGCGATTCAAGGCACTGACATTGGGCAAACCTGTCATCATGGGGCGCCGCACATGGGAGTCCATCGGTCGCCCTTTGCCGGGACGACCCAATATCGTTGTGACACGCGACGCCGCGTTTAGTGTGGAAGGCGCACTGGTTGTCGGTTCGCTTGAAGATGCAATAGATATCGGACGCAAGCTTGCAGCTGAGCTCAGTGTCGATGAAGTCTGCATTATTGGTGGTGGCAACATCTATGCTCAGGGGCTACCATTGGCAGATGTGGTGCATCTCACCCGCGTAGTGGCCACGATCGATGGTGACACATATTTCCCTGAAATCGATTCGGAAATTTGGCAGGCCATTTCGACCGAGGACGTGCCCGCAGGTGAAAAAGATAGCCATCCAACACGCTATATTCGGTATGAACGGCGTGTTGCGTAAATTATAACGCAGGAAATTTGCCGCCTTACGTTGAAAGCGGCCCTCGCGATGCCTATAAAACGGTAACATTAGTTGATGACGGGAGGTGGCGCTTGCTTTCCCGTCTCCCGGACGAGAGGTGAGGATGCCCTGGAGTAATCAGAACGGCGGCGGTGGCCCATGGGGTGGCGGCGGCGATAATAATAACAATAACAATAATAACGGCGGCAACGGCGGCCCCTGGGGGCAGGGACCGAAAGGACCGCGCGGTGGTGGACAGAACACGCCACCTGATCTCGAGGATATTCTTCGCAAGGGCCAGGACCGTCTGAAAAAGGTTTTCCCAGGTGGCGGCGGTGGCAAGGGCGGCAGCAATCGCGGCGTATTTTTCCTCATCGGTGCCGCGGTGCTGGGTTTTTGGCTTTTCCAGTCCATCTATACCGTACAGCCGGACGAGCTCGCAGTTGAACTGCGCTTTGGTAAGCCAAAGGCAGAAGTTTCGGAGCCGGGCCTGCATTTCCATTGGTGGCCGATCGAAACCTATGAAAAGGCGCAGATCGTCGAAAAGCAGATCAATATTGGCGGACAGGGCTCGCGTAACGCCACGCAGGGCTTGATGCTGACCGGTGATCAGAACATCGTCAACGTTCAGTTCTCGGTTCTTTACCGCGTATCGGACCCACGCGCTTATCTGTTTAACGTTGATAGCCCTGACTCGATGGTCCAGCAGGTTTCCGAGAGTGCGATCCGTGAGATCGTCGGCCGGAGGCCGGCTCAGGATGTCTTCCGTGACAATCGTGCAGCTATTGCGCAGAGCGTTCGCGAAATCGTTCAGGCCACGCTTGATCGGTATAATGCCGGTATCCAGGTGAATGCCGTTTCCATCGAAGATGCAGCGCCGCCACGCGAAGTGGCTGATGCCTTTGATGAAGTGCAGCGTGCGGAACAGGACGAAGATCGTTTCGTTGAAGAATCCAATCAGTACTCCAACCAGCGGCTTGGTCAGGCACGCGGTGAGGCAGCCCAGCTTCGCGAAGAAGCGGCAGCTTACAAAACCCGTGTCGTTCAGGAAGCAGAAGGTGAAGCACAGCGTTTTACCTCGGTTCTTGGTGAGTACCAGAAGTCGCCGGAAGTCACCCGTAACCGTCTTTTCCTTGAAACGATGGAACAGGTACTGAAGAGCACGAAGAAAGTTATCGTGGAACCCGGAAAAGATGTCGTGCCTTATCTGCCTCTGAATGAACTTATGCGTCAGCAACCGCGCCCCGGTGTAAACGCGACTACGACTGGCGGAGGTGCACAGTAATGGCTCAGAACAGGCTTCCGATTATTGGCGGTATCATTGCCGTCATCGTCTTCCTTCTCTACTCGGCGACGTTCATCGTAACCGAGCGCCAGCAGGCAATCGTACTGCGCTTCGGTCAGATCGTTGCCGTGAAGACCGAGCCGGGTATCTATTTCAAGCTGCCGTTCGGCTTCCTTGATGCAGATACAGTGCAGTTGATCGATGATCGTCTCCTGCGTTTCGACCTCGACGATATTCGCGTTCAGGTCTCGGGCGGCAAGTTCTATGACGTGGATGCGTTCCTCGTCTATCGCATCACCGATGCCCGCAAGTTCCGTGAAACGGTTTCCGGTAGCACTTTGCTTGCCGAGCAGCGCCTGCGTACACGCCTTGATGCAGCATTGCGTGGCGTTTACGGTCAGCGTGGCTTTGAAGCGGCGCTTTCCGAAGAGCGTGGCGACATGATGCGTGAAGTGGCTAACCAGATGCGTGCCGATGCGACTTCACTTGGTCTGACCATTGAAGACGTTCGTATTCGTCGTACAGATCTGACTGCTGAAGTTTCGCAGCAGACCTATGACCGCATGAAGGCAGAACGTCTTGCCGAAGCAGAACGTCTCAGAGCTCGTGGTCGTGAAGCAGCTCAGCGTATCCGCGCTATTGCTGATCGTCAGGTTGTCGAAACATTGTCTGAAGCGCACAAGGAATCGGAAATCCTTCGCGGTGAAGGCGAAGCGCAGCGCAGTGAAATCTTCGCTCTGTCTGCCTCGAAAGATCCGGGCTTCTTCGCCTTCTATCGTTCGATGGCCGCGTATCGCGAAGCGCTGCAGACGCCCGACACAACGCTGGTACTTTCACCGGATTCGGAGTTCTTCAAGTTCTTCCGTGATGCTGGTGGAAAACTGGCAACGCCGTCGCAGTAAGAGAGATTATCGCAAATGAGCGATTTTCTAGCCGCCGTAGGACTTCTCTTCGTCTTCGAAGGGCTGCTCTACGGCGGCTTTCCTTTTTTCGCCAAGAAGCTTGCGCGGGATGCATCCGAGACACCCGAAAGCATGTTGAGGATTGCAGGGCTTACAGCGCTGGCAATCGGCGTCTTTATTGTCTGGCTTGTCAGGGGATAAGCCACTTCATCCGTTATATTTCTGCTCGCCACTCTATGCGGGGCCGTAAACAGGCCGTATTTTGCAGCGATCTAATCCTTTCGATTTATTACCGCAGACAGAAACGGAGCAGAGCTTCATGGCAATTGCACCCAAGGCGGGATTTGCTCGCACCCTTTTAGCAACCGTAGCTCTTGGAGCGATGAGTTTTACAGGGACAGTGGCGATTGGCATGCCGCCAGCGGTTGCTCAGCAAGGTGGGGCACAACAGATTGCGCCGGTACGCCAAGGACCTGGCTCCGTGGCCGATCTTGCCGAAGGGCTCCTGGATGCGGTCGTAAACATTTCAACATCGCAGACAGTCAAGGAAGACGGCGAAGGCGATGGCGGCGTACCAATGCCGCAAGTGCCGGAAGGCTCACCTTTTCAGGAGTTCTTCAACGACTTCTTCAATGACAAGGATGGCAACAAGAGCAACGATTCGCGCAAAGTGCAGTCGCTTGGTTCCGGTTTTGTGATTGACGCCGAAAAAGGCTATATCGTCACGAACAACCACGTCATTGCCGATGCCGATGAAATCGAAGTGAATTTCGTTGATGGATCGAAGCTCAAGGCCGAACTTGTCGGCAAAGATACAAAAACTGATCTCGCTGTGCTGAAAGTTGACCCGGCCAAACATAAGCTCACCGCAGTGCAGTTTGGTAATTCTGAGAAGGCGCGCATTGGCGATTGGGTTCTGGCGATCGGCAACCCGTTCGGCCTTGGTGGCACTGTTACAGCCGGTATCATTTCGGCCCGCAAGCGCGATATTCAGTCCGGTCCTTATGACGATTTCATCCAGACAGATGCCGCGATCAACCGGGGTAATTCCGGCGGTCCACTTTTCGATATGGATGGCAAGGTAATAGGCATCAATACGGCAATCTATTCGCCGTCGGGTGGTTCGATTGGTATTGGTTTTGCAATTCCTGCCGAAATGGCTGTCGGTGTCATCGATCAGCTGAAAGAGTTTGGCGAAGTGCGTCGTGGCTGGCTTGGTGTACGCCTGCAGCCGGTTACCGAAGATATTGCTCAGAGCCTTGGTCTAAAAGAAGCGAAGGGCGCGTTGATCGCCGGACTGATTGAAAATTCAGGCGTCGACAATACCGCCATCAAGGCTGGTGACGTTGTGATCCGCTATGATGGCAAGCCGGTTGAACGCGCGCGGGATCTGCCGCGTCTTGTGGCCGAAAGTGCTGTCGGTGATGAGGTTGATGTTGTTGTTGTTCGTGATGGTGAAGAGAAAACCATAAAGGTCAAACTCGGTCGTCTGGTTGAAGACGACAAGAGCACTGAAGCGGCGACAGAAGATCAGGCTCCTCCACCAGACATGGAAGAGGGCGAAGAGGGCGCAGAAGCGCCCGATGCGTCAAAACCCGATACTCAGAAAAAAGACCAGAAAGAGCAAGCCGCTACGACTGTGATGGGCATGAAGCTTGCGGAGATCAATGATGATGTTCGTGGTGAATTTGGCATCGCTGAAGATGTGGAAGGTGTTGCCGTGCTTTACGTCGCTCCGGGATCCGCTGCCGGTGAGAAGCGCGTCGAAACAGGTGACGTTATTGTCGATATCGGTCAGGTCACTGTGAAGACACCTGCTGATGTGAAGAAGCGGATTGATGCTTTGCGCCGCGAGGGCCGCAAGAATGCACTTCTGATGCTTGCTTCGCGTTCAGGCGAGCTGCGTTTCGTGACAATCCGCATCGATTAAGCTTTCGTCGCGTTACAAACAAAAAAAGGCGTTGCGGTATATCGCAACGCCTTTTTTGTTTGTGTTCTGAATCGCTTATGGGATTCCGTTACGAGTGCGATTCAGTCTTCGCAGGCTTGCCGATCCGGTAAACGACATGGCGCTTGAGATGTGGCGTCTCGTCCGGCACGCGCGGATGATCGAAGTCGCTGGCCGCATCGCGAACCATGTTGATGCGCTGCATGACTGCTGTCGAGCGGTCGTTGTTGAAGACCGCGAAGGACACGACTTCAGGCAGTTCTAATGCTTCGAAGGCATAGGCAAGCAGCGCTTTGCCTGCTTCCGTCACATAACCTTTGCCCCAGAATGGCCGCGCGAGACGCCAGCCAATTTCCACAGTGCCGTTTGGGAAATGTGGTTCCAGATCGGTGCGTGCCAGCCCCGCAAAGCCGATGCATTGTCCGCTTTGTTTTTCTTCGAGAGCGTAAAAGCCCAAGCCGGCTTCTGCGATCATGGTTTGAAGAAGCTCGAACAGCTTATCCGATTCAGCACGATTGCGGCGGAACGGAAAGAAACGCATTACCTCATCATCGGAGTTGATTACGTGAAGCAGTTCACGGTCACGATCTTCCCAATTACGGATAGTGAGGCGAGGCGTTTCCAAGATGATCATTCAACGAAATCCGATTTGCGATAGCCCTGGATATAGAGGAGGGCGGTCAGATCGCCATGGTCAATGCGTACCTTGGCCTGAGCTGCGACTGCAGGTTTTGCATGAAGGGCAACGCCTGTGCCTGCAAGTTGGATCATGCCAAGGTCGTTGGCACCATCACCCACCGCGATAGCGTCCTTTGGCGTAAGACCGAGACGATCGGCGATCTCAACGAGCTTTTCAACTTTCGCTTCGCGCCCGAGAATCGGATCGGAAACGCTGCCGCTCAAATGTGCGCCATCGTGAAGGAGCGTGTTAGCACGGTCTTCATTAAAGCCGATCATTTCCGCAACGCGACGTGTAAACGAGGTAAAGCCCCCGGACACCAGTGCGGTATATGCGCCGTGCTTGCGCATGGTACGCACCAGTTCAACACCACCTGGCATTAGTGAGATGCGGGTGGAGATAACCTTGTCGATGACCGACAGTGGCAGGCCCTTAAGCAGAGCAACGCGTTCACGAAGTGCTGGCTCGAACTCGATCTCGCCGTTCATGGCGCGCGCGGTGATGGCTGCAACGTGCTCACGCAGGCCAGCTTCTTCGGCCAGCTCGTCGATGCATTCCTGCTGGATCATGGTGGAATCCATGTCCGCAATCAGAATTTTCTTGCGTCGGCTATCCTGTTCCTGCACCACCACATCGACAGGCGCACCACCGAGAGAAGCGCGCAGTGTGTTTTCTGCTTCTGCGCGGGTGATGCCCGAGGCAAGTGGTATGTCGCAGGCGATGCCGTCAGCCAGCCAATAAAGTCCGGTTGCATTCACTGCGGCCGAGGCTTTAATCCCCAGCGATGGAACAAGCAGCGCTTTGGCCGGATTGGCAACCAGTGTAGCAATGAGGGAAACGGATCGGGACATGAGGAGCATTTCCTGCGATGAGTGAAGCGGCAAAGGATGCAATCCTGATAGCTGGCCCGACGGCCAGCGGCAAGTCGGCTCTTGCTCTTCATATGGTAAAGAAAACTGGCGGCTTCATCGTGAATGCCGATTCCATGCAGGTTTATGATGTGCTCGACCTGTTGAGTGCACGCCCGCAATCTGATGAGTTGCGTGAGGCTGAGCATTATCTTTATGGGCACGTGGCCCCATCCATTTCCTATTCCACCGGCAAATGGTTCGCCGATGTGGAGGCCCTGCTATCGCGTTCTGATCTCAAGGGGCGGGTGCCAATTTTTGTCGGCGGTACGGGGCTCTATTTTAAGGCGCTGCTGGGCGGGCTTTCTCAAATGCCGGAAGTGCCTGCTAATATACGTGATCATTGGCGCGGCCGGATGAGCGAAGAGGGGGCGGAGGCCCTTCACGTGATGCTCAAGGAGCGTGATCCTGAGATAGCGGCGACGCTCCGACCGACCGATAGTCAGCGTATCGTTCGCGCATTGGAAGTGTTTGAAGGGACCGGCAAGTCTCTACTACACTGGCAGAAGGCGACGGGCACGGCGCTGGTAGACGATGCGAGCGCGACCAAGATCGTGCTGTTGCCTGATCGCAAGTGGTTGGGTGAGCGGATTGCCCTACGCTTCAATTTCATGTGGGATCACGGTGCGCTTGATGAAGTGCGCGCATTGATGGCGCTTGATCTTGATCCGGCACTGCCAGCGATGAAGGCAATCGGCGTGCGTGAGATCGCGGCATTCTTTGCCTGCGAGATGACACGTGAAGCAGCCATTGAGCGCTCCGTTATCGCCACTCGTCAATATGCTAAGCGGCAATCGACATGGTTCCGTAATCAGCTGGATGATAGCTGGAATACGTATATTTCCGGTGCTGAAGCGCTTGATAGGCAATAATCTTATCGAGAAAGGGGCTTTGACAGAAGAAAATATCGCGCTTGATGAATTTATGCGTTGACGGCGCGATTTTCGCTGATTAGTCTCCCGATCATGAACAGAACAGCTCTTATTCTTGTGGTACGAATGCGCATGGGCAGGATGGTGTAACCATCCGGCGAAAGCTCCCATGCGCGAAAGACAGGCTCCCTCGGGGGCCTTTTTTGTTATCTAAACACCAACGAAATTGAATATGTAAAGCAGACGGGAAGTGACGACGATGACGGCAGCAAAAAGCGAGGCGGCGACGATCTCCGCAGGGCAACGCGAAATGACCGGCGCAGAAATGGTGGTTCAGGCTATGATCGATCATGGCGTGGAACATCTTTTTGGCTATCCGGGTGGCGCTGTGCTGCCGATCTATGACGAACTCTTCCAGCAGGACAAGGTTCAGCACATTCTGGTTCGCCACGAACAGGGTGCAGGTCATGCGGCTGAAGGCTACGCCCGTTCAACCGGCAAGGTTGGCGTTATGCTGGTTACATCCGGTCCTGGGGCCACAAATGCAGTGACGCCATTGCAGGATGCGTTGATGGATTCCATCCCGCTGGTCTGCATTTCCGGTCAGGTTCCAACATCGCTCATCGGTTCTGATGGTTTTCAGGAAGCCGATACCGTTGGCATCACGCGTCCTTGCACCAAACATAACTGGCTGGTTCGTGACGTTAATGACCTCTCGCGCGTTCTTCACGAAGCTTTCCATATCGCTTCCACGGGTCGTCCGGGTCCGGTTCTGGTCGATATTCCTAAGGACATTCAGTTTGCAACCGGTATCTATACGCCACCGCAAACAACTCCGCGCACCAGCTATCGTCCGACAGTTGAAGGCGACAAGTCGGCGATCGCACAAGCGGTTGAAATGCTGCTGACTGCCAAGAAGCCAATTATCTATTCGGGCGGTGGCGTTATCAATTCTGGTCCTGCCGCAACAAAGCTGCTGCGCGAACTGGTTGAAATCAGCAATTTCCCAATTACCTCGACCTTGATGGGATTGGGTGCCTATCCGGCATCGGGCAAGAACTGGCTCGGCATGCTGGGTATGCATGGTACATACGAAGCCAACATGACTATGCATGATTGCGATGTTATGCTGTGTGTTGGTGCACGTTTTGACGACCGTATCACCGGCCGCCTCAACGCTTTTGCCCCGCATTCGCGCAAGATTCACATCGATATCGACCCATCTTCGATCAACAAGAATGTTCGGGTTGATGTTCCGATCATCGGTGATGTCGCGCATGTTCTAGAAGATATCGTTCGCCAGTTCCGCGCATCCGACAAGAAGCCGGAGAAGAAGGCAATTGGTGCCTGGTGGGAGCAGATCGACCGCTGGCGTGCGCGCAACTCACTGGCTTATGCGCCGAACAAAGACGTCATCATGCCGCAATATGCGTTGGAACGTCTGAATGAACTGACCAAGGGCCGTAATACCTACATCACCACTGAAGTTGGCCAGCATCAGATGTGGGCTGCCCAGTTCATGGAATTTGATGAGCCGAACCGTTGGATGACATCGGGTGGTTTGGGCACGATGGGCTATGGCCTGCCTGCTGCACTTGGCGTGCAGATAGCGCATCCTGATGCACTGGTTATCGATATTGCGGGTGATGCATCGATCCAGATGTGCATTCAGGAAATGTCGGCTGCGATCCAGTTTGAAGCTCCGATCAAGATCTTCATCCTGAACAACCAGTATATGGGCATGGTACGCCAATGGCAGCAGTTGTTGCACGGCAACCGCTTGTCGCATTCCTACACCGAAGCAATGCCTGACTTCGTGAAGCTTGCAGAGGCCTATGGTGCGCATGGCATACGTTGCGATAAACCAGCTCAGCTCGATGATGCGATCATGGAAATGATCGAGATCAAAAAGCCGGTCATTTTTGATTGCCGCGTTGCCAATCTCGCCAACTGCTTCCCGATGATCCCATCCGGCAAGGCACATAATGAAATGCTGCTGCCTGATGAAGCGACCGATGAAGCCGTTGCTAACGCCATTGACGCCAAGGGCCGCGCCCTAGTCTGACCCGGAGATAAGAAAAATGAACGCACAAAATCTAGCATCCGGCTCGGCATATTTCATTGCGGCGGATACGCAAACACCGGAAACCCATACGCTTTCCGTTCTCGTTGACAATGAGCCGGGCGTCCTTGCTCGCGTCATCGGCTTGTTTTCAGGTCGTGGCTACAACATCGAAAGCCTTACGGTTTCTGAAACCGAGCACGAGCAGCACCTGTCGCGCATTACAATCGTTACGCGCGGCACGCCAAATGTGCTTGATCAGATCCGTCATCAGCTCGAGCGTATCGTTCCGGTGCATCGCGTGGTTGATATGACCCACCGTGCTGTTGAGCTTGGCCATGAACGTCCAATTGAACGTGAGCTTGCTCTGATCAAGGTGGCGGGCAAGGGCGAAGCACGTGCGGAAACGTTGCGTTTGACCGATGCCTTCAACGCCAAGATCGTTGATGCGACGACAGAGCATTTTATTGTCGAGATTACCGGTAAGACCGCCAAGATCGATCAGTTCATTTCGCTGATGAAACCGCTCGGTCTGGTGGAGATTTGCCGAACCGGCGTGGCCGCGATGAACCGCGGTCCTCAGGGGCTATAAGAAGCAAGTCAGATCGAGACAATATCGGTTAAAACCGGCACAATGTTTCGATTGTGCCGGTTTTTTATTGAGCTAATTTGTCTCTATAAATCAGGTCAAACTAATGTCTCTTGAAATCTTCCTTGCGCTTCTCGTGTTTGCATTTGTCTCGTCGGTTACGCCCGGTCCCAACAATCTGATGCTGCTCGCATCAGGGGTGAACTTTGGTCTGGGCGCACTGATCGAAACGGTGCCGTCGTTTTATACGTCGCTTAAGTTCGCCGGCGGCGCCTACATGCTTTATCTCGCCTGGAAAATTGCTACGTCGCGCTCGATTGGTGAGTCCAAAAATAGCGATAGCGGCGAGCCGATGACATTCTTTCAGGCGGCTGCATTTCAGTGGGTGAACCCGAAAGCCTGGGTGATGGCGATTACCGGTATCGCCACTTATGCCAACCATGACAATTACTACGTAGCTGTACTTCTGGTGAGCGCCGCTTTCGCGATTGTCAATTTGCCGAGTGTATCCGTGTGGGCAGGTTTCGGCACTTTGCTGCGCAACTGGCTTTCCGATCCCGTTCGATTGAAATGGTTTAATCTTACCATGGCTTTGCTGCTCATTCTGAGCTTGTGGCCGATGTTAAAATGACGATGTAACGTTTTATTTTACGCGCATCTTATCAGAAAAGCATTTCACACTTTTCGGGATGCGCTTTGAAGAGGTGAACTATGTCTATGCTTCCGACCTATGACGATGTGGTTTCAGCTGCCAGACAAATTAACGGGCATGCGCACCGCACACCGGTATTCACCTCTTCAACAATTGATCGCGAAACCGGCGCACAGTTCTTTTTTAAATGCGAGAACTTTCAGCGCATAGGCGCATTCAAATTCCGTGGCGCATTCAATGCCTTGTCTCGTTTCAATGATGAGCAAAAGGAATGTGGCGTTCTGGCATTTTCTTCCGGCAATCATGCGCAGGCAATCGCGCTTGCTGCCAAACTGTTGGATATTGGCGCGACCATTATCATGCCTGAGGATGCTCCGGCGGCAAAGCTGGATGCCACGAGGGGATATGGCGCAAAGGTCGTCACTTACAACCGTTACACTGAGGATCGCGATGCGCTTTCAAATAAGCTTGCTGACGAAGGCGGGCTAACGCTCATTCCTCCGTTCAATCATCCTGATATCATTGCTGGTCAGGGTACTGCGACGAAGGAACTGATCGAAGAAGTTGGGCAGTTGGATGCGCTGTTTGTCTGTCTGGGTGGCGGCGGATTGCTTGCAGGATCTGCTTTGGCTGCCAAGGCGCTTTCACCGTCATGCGATGTTTACGGGGTTGAGCCCGAAGCAGGTAATGACGGCCAGCAGTCTTTCCGTTCAGGCAAAATCGTGCATATAGATGTGCCAAAGACATTGGCGGATGGCGCTCAGACACAGGCACTTGGCGATATGACCTTTGCCGTCATCCGCGACACAGTCCGGGATATCCTCGCCGTCAGTGATGATGAACTGGTGCAGGGAATGAAGTTCTTCGCAAGTCGAATGAAAATGGTCGTGGAACCGACCGGCTGCCTTGCTTTTGCTGGCGCGCTGCAGATGGCGCCGACGTTGAAGGGTAAGCGAATTGGCGTTATTGTCAGCGGCGGTAATGTCGATCTCGATAAATTTGCTGCGCTGGTGAGCAAGTAGGCAGGACCAGCGGCTTGGAGAGCTCTAGGGTCCAGACTCAATTGAGCCACCATGTGACGATGGCAGCGATATAGCATGTGGCTGTAAAGTTCAGCATGAGCTTGTCATATCGTGTCGCGACCCTCCTCCAGTCCTTGAGG